>CADAHU010000136.1 GCA_902787835.1 uncultured Eubacteriales bacterium | reverse complement strand
AACGGTGGTAGCCGTTAAAGCCTGTTGGCGTATGGCCAGCAGCATTTACGGCGACAAAGCAGGTTTTCTGCTTCTCTTTTGACTCAAAAGAGAAGCGTACCCCTCCCCCGCCAAATCCCAATTTGTCTGCCCATTATTGATTGCAGAACACGATTACGCGCCTGCCGTCGGCAGTGCGATTCCCCGGGCCTGCAGCTTGGCGGCGATCTCCGCTCTGCTCCGCGCGCCCAGGTTGCGGATCTGCGCCATTTCTTCCGGGTCCAGCTTTTGGATATCCTGCACGGTGTGGATGCCCGCGCGCTTCAGGCAGTTATACGCCCGGACGGACAGATCCAGATCCTCAATGGGCATATTCTGCGGCTGCGGATTGCCTTTCCGGGCTCCCGTCTCATTGGTGAAAACCGGCTCGATGATCGGCAGATGGCGCGTGGGGTCCTCCTCGCCGGTGAGCTTCCAGAGGGTGCAGGGGCGGCTGTTTGTGCCAAGCGCCTCGCAGAATTGCTTGGATTCCCGCAGTCCCGGCTGAAAGCCATGGCTGAACATCCTATTGCGGAACGCCTTGATGGCCGCGACCTTTTGCCCGTCCTGCCAAGCCTTCCGCAAATCGTCCAGATTCAGCCAGAGCCTGAAGCTGCCCTTGCGCTTATGCCCGGCGCGCCGGATCACAAACCGCATGGGCGGGGACAGGCGGATGACCGGATCCTGCCGCACGGGCGGCGGCAGCGTTCCATCCTTCCGGCTGCTTGTCAATTGCGGATAAACCTTACCGCAGAAGGGGCACTGTCCGCCATAGCTCAGGGTGGAGAAGGTCTTCCGGCAGGATGAATTGGTGCAGCGCTTATTCATATGCATCCCTCCCTGAAACGGTCCGATGTGCTGACTGCGGCAAACGATGGGTAAAAAAGCATCCTGTTGGGGCTATGGGGCGACCGGCTCCATGACCTATACGTAACAGTGCGATGGATGCGGGCGATGTTTGTGTCTGTTTCCGCTTCTGATCCAACAGCTCCCGCCGGCTTTCGCCATACATTGAACCGTACGTTGATTGTTCCGCCACCAATGAGTCCGCTTGCGCCCGGTAGCAATCCGAAGCGCCGCGCTGCCCCCGTGGGAAACCCACGGAATGAGGGAGGGAATCGTTACCCCCAGCTTTCACCTGAAAAAGATAGCCGATAAGGCTACTTGTACGGAACCTCTGCCTTATACCGCAGCCCTGTCTCAGGCTGCGTTCAACGGCGGCTTACTTGTTCCCGGGTCAGGGTTTCCGGTGTTTGCGGTGGGGGACTGGCCCATCGCCTGAACCGGATTCTTCCTCCACTGGAGGCGTCTATTGCGTCAGCGGCAGAATTCCTGCGTTATCAGTATCCGATCCTCTGCACCATACCCGCTGGATTGGCGTTTTCGCCTTTGCCCAGGGCATCACTGACCTGGACAGGTCGGCTGCGGAAGGTATCCCTCCCGGCCGGCGCCCCGCTGGGTACGTCCCGGATGCGTGACGACATGTTGCACCGGGGTGCGGAAGCTGTTGGATCAAAAGCGGCTGCGGCGCGTCCCCGCTCTGGCATGATCGCATTCCTGGAGGGATCCTCTCGCCCCACAGCCCTTTTTTTTTAAGCGCGATCACGCACAGCGGTTTGCCCGCATCCACCTGCAAACGAGTCCCTCCAAGCCATTTTGCCCGCTTTCACGGTACCGACCAGAACTTCAGACCTGTTCAGCCATTGAGAGAATACGGCCGGTTGATGGGCAGCGACTCCCATCCGCGTATCCTGCGGCTTTCGCCGCTGATCTCAAAAAGGATTGATTACCTCTGCCATTCACGGGTCTTCCGGCAATGCTCCATCTTAGACAATGAAGTAAGCTGTACAGGAAGTCAGAGCATATTTTCTCCATTCCGCTACATGGGTCAGCCTTCCGTCTTATACACCCCTTTCGGGGCTTCACTGGAAACCGGCGCGTCAGTCCTCCCGGAAAAGGCCGAATGCTCACTTCGGCGCTCTCCTGCGGGCACCACCCCGCGGCATTCCGGGTTATTCCCTCCTTTCGGGAGGGCGTCTATTGACCGGCGGCGGAGGCCGCGCTTTGGTCTGCGTTCCTCCGGCACAGCACTGCATTTTTTGCCTTTCGGCATTCCGTTGCCCGCTCGCGCGGGTTCCACAGGGCACTGACGCAGGGTATCCCCGGCGCTTTTCCCCAATGCGGGTGTTCCGACAGCTCCCACTGCCGAAAGCCTACGCCTCTCAGAACGGTTTTCATCCCGCTTATGCACTGAGGTGCAAAATGGTTTGGAGGAACTCGTTTGCGTATTTTGCTTTCAAGGTGCGGCGCCGGCTTGCTTTCCTTGCCGACGCGCTTATCATAGCACGGGGAGGGGGCGCTGTCATTAAACTGCTGGTTTACAAATTTGGAACGGTCCACGGAGCGGCCCGTCTCCGGTTTTTCTTGCTTTCGGGCCGTATCCGGTTCGCCTGCGCATGGACAAGCGCGGCCCGATCTGCTATGATAGAGGCGAAAAATACGGCGAAGCAAAAACGCGAAGGAGGGACGGCTCATGGCCGGCCAAGCCCGTTCCCTGGAAAGCATACTGCGTCTGTTCACGGCGCCCTCCGTCCCGGCCCGGGGCGCGGAGGAAAAGGAGATCGACCCGCCCTCCTGGCGGGTGAGCGCGGCGCCCGCCGCCGGGAGCGATTTGGGGCGGCATGCCATGCTGTATATCGGCGAGGGCTGCAACCGGATCTTTCTGGTGCGCGGCGGCAAAATCATATGGACCTACGATACCGGCACCGGCTGGGAGCTGGACGATATCTGGATGAAAAACAACGGCAATATCCTGTTCACTCGCATGAGCTGGGCGGGCGAGGTCACGCCGGACAAGCGCATCGTATGGCGGCGGGACTGCCTGAAAGGGGAGGAATACCATACCATCCAGCCCATCGATGATCAGCGGGCCGTGATGGCGGTCAACGCGCCGACGCCCTACTGCATGATCGTGAACACAAAAACGGGCGCAGTGGAGTACCGGCACGATATCCCCTATAAAAACCCCGGCTGGGTGCACGGACATTTCCGACGCTTCCGGATGACGGAGAGGCAAACCTTCCTGGTACCCTATCTGAGCCTGAACAAGGTGGTGGAATTCGACCGGGATTTCCATGAAATCTGGCGCTACGCCATCGATCAGCCCTGGGCGGCGGTGCGGCTGCAGAACGGCAATACGCTGATCAACGATGAGTACCATGGGCTGGTGCGGGAGGTGGCGCCGGATGGCCATACCGCCTGGGAAATCAGCCTGGGCGAGCTGCCGCCGGAGGCCCAGATGATCGGCTGCCAGAGCTGCGTGCGCCTGAAAAACGGGAACACCATCCTGTGTTCCCGTGGAAATAACGGCCTTTCTCCGCAAATGGCGGAGGTCACGCCCGACAAGCGGGTGGTATGGGTCCTGAACGACTGGCGGGAGCTGGGCCCCTGCACGGCGGTACAGATACTGGATGATCCCGGGGATCCGGAGCTCCCGGGGGATCTGATGCGGTGAGGCGCAGAGAAAAACAATGAGCTTTTATGATTTTACAAAAGGAAATATCAGGAGCCAGCTGATCCATTTTTCCATTCCGTTCTTTCTGACCAGCCTGATCCAGTCCCTGTACAACATTGCGGATATCAAGGTGGTGGGGCACTATCTGGGCAATACTGGGATCGCCGCGGCCTCCATTGCCGGCAACCTGACCTGGTCGCTTACCTATGGCATCATCGCGCTGTGCGACGGCGGGGCGATCATGGTGGCGCAGTACGCGGGGCGCAAAAGCGAGCGGGATGTAAAGGAAACGGTCAGCACGGTGTTTGCATTGTCGGCCATCCTGGCGGCGGTATCCACGGCGCTGATCCTGCTGCTCTCCGGGCCCCTGCTGCGGCTGCTGAACACGCCGGAGGAGGTGTTTGCGGACGCCTGCGCCTATCTGCGCATCTGCACGGCGGGATCGGTTTTTGTGTTTGGGTACAATGCCATGGCCTCGGTGCTGCGGGGGATGGGCGATTCCAGGACGCCCATGTATTTTGGCGTCGCCTCCTGCCTGATCAACATCGTGCTGGACGTGCTGTTTGTGGGCGCGTGGCGCATGCGGGTGGCCGGCGCGGCGTATGCCACCGTGATATCGCAGGCCTTTTCCATGATCGGGTTCGCGGTCTATCTGCGGGTCACCCGCTCGGCGGTGGATGTGCGCCCGTCCACCTTCCGCCTGGACAGGCGCAGGGCGCTTACCGTGCTGCGCCTGGGGCTGCCGGGCGCGGTGCAAAGCTTTGTGGTATCCGGCGGCTTCCTGATGGTATCGGCGCTGACCAATTCCCTGGGCGTGAGCGCGGCCTCCGGCGTGGCGGTGGCCGGAAAGATCAACAACGTCTGCCAGATGCCCGCGGGGGCCATCGGCTCCGCCGCGGCCTCCATGGTGGGGCAGAATGTGGGCAATCAGGATTATGACCGTGCCAGATCGGTGCTGAAAAACGCGATCGGCATATCCCTGGCCATCGCCTCCGCGGCCTTTATCGTGGTGCAGCTGCTGGCAAGGCCGCTGCTGGGCCTGCTGACCGGCGAGAAAGAGGTGCTTGCCCAGGGGCTGGATTATCTGCGCGTGACCAGCCTGGATTATATTTTAACGGCCTTCGTGTTCCCGCTCAACGCCCTGTGCAACGGCTCCGGGCATACGATCTTTACCATGATCCCGTCCATCGTATCCTCCGTGGTCGCGCGCGTGCCGGTGGCCTATTTCTGCGTAAGGACGCTGGGCCTCGGCATCCTGGGCGTCGGCATTTCCACGCCCACGGGCACCCTCAGCGCCATTCTCATCTGCGCCTGGTTTTACTGGTCCAACCGATGGTGCAAAAGCGCGCTGTAACGCCCTGGCCAGCGGAGCCTTAACCTATTCTTTGATCAAAATCAGACAAATTGGAATTTGACGGGGAGGGGTACGAACGGGGGCGTTCCTTCTTGGAGCCCAAGAAGGAACCGAAGAAGGCTGCGTTTGTCGCCGTAAATGCTGCTGGATATACGTCAACAGGCTTTAACGCCCGTCCCCGTTCCCGGGCCCGTAGCGCCCGGAAAACCTGCCCTTGGGCCGGTTTTCAGCGGAGGGCGGGCCGGAAGGCCCCGGGCGCGGCCAGCTTCGCTGGCCGCGCGGTGCGCCAAGCGCACCGCTGAACAAAGGGAAGGGGCTGTCTCATTAGGAGGCAGTCCTTTTTATGTACAAAAAGAGCCAGGCACTGTAAAGAGCCCGGCAAATGCGGTAGAATAATGTTATGAAAAC
>CADAHU010000135.1 GCA_902787835.1 uncultured Eubacteriales bacterium | reverse complement strand
CTGGCGAAGCGGCTGATGGAAAAGAAGCTGGAGCCCAAGGCGCTTTTGGGGCTGAGCGGGCCGGCGCTGCGGGAGGCGCTGGAGGCCGATGACGCCGCTGCGGAGCGCGTCCGGCGGCTGCTGGACCGGGAGGCCAGCCTGGCCTTTGCGCTCAGCCGCTTGCAGGATGCCGGCATATTTGTGGTGACCCGGGCCGATGCGCCCTATCCCAAGCGGCTGCGGGCCGCCCTGGGCAATACCTGCCCGCCGCTGTTTTATGGTGCAGGGGAGCTGCCCCTGCTGGAGGCGCCGGCGGTGGGCTATGTGGGCTCCCGCGCCGCGGCGGAGGAGGATCTGCGCTTTGCCCGGGAGACCGTTGCCAAGACGGCGGGCCGGGGCTTTCTGGTGGTGTCCGGCGGGGCGAAGGGCGTGGATGCTGCAGCGGAAGCCGCCGCTCTGGAGGCGGGCAGCGCGGCCGTGCTGTTCCTGGCAGATGCGCTGCTGAAAAAAATAAAAGCGCCCCAAACGCTGAGGACGCTGCAGCAGGGAAAAATGCTGCTGCTCTCCGCCGTGAACCCCGACGCGGGCTTCCACGCGGGCACGGCCATGATGCGCAACCGTTATATCTATGTTCAATCCCGGGCCACGGTGGTGGTCCGATCCGATTATAACAAGGGCGGCACCTGGTCCGGCGCGGCGGACTGCCTGAAGCATCAATGGGCCGCCGTGCTGTGCCGGGATCAGGCAGATCTCCCCGGCAATCAGGCGCTGATCCGCCAGGGCGCGATCTCCATAGACGGCCAATGGGATGGGGATGTGGAAAAGCTGCTGGCCGCCTGGAATACCGCCCAGCCGGAACAGCTGAGCATGTTTGATTGATCAACAAAAACCCCGCCTTTGCAGCAGGGTCGTTTTATGGGGTTATCTTATTTCGTCCTTGGTCACCGCTCCATGGAAGGCCAGGAGCAGCAGAATGTAGCAGATGGTTTTGGGCAGCATCAGCATGCCCAGCATGGGCACTGCGCCGGCGCCCACCGCCACGGGAATGTAGAACAGGAAGGACAGCGCGATGTACAGCCATACCCAGCGGAAGCGCCGGGTCTCCTGCCGGGCGGTATAATACAGCCAGGCCACAGCGGCCCCCAGGAGAACGAAGGGGATATTGCGGATGATGCCCCAGGTCATGCCGTTATCGTTCTGCAGCCAGCCGTTCTGGGGGAAGAGGCACAGGATCACCCGGGCCGCCAGCAGCGCCCACAGGCACAGGGTCAGCTTGCGGTCCTCCGGGCGATGATAATAGCCCAGCCAGATGCTGTACAGCAGCACATAGAACACCGTCATGGTGATGGAGGTCACCAGCTTGCCGATGCCCAGGGCGGCGGTGAAATCCGTCTCGATAAAGTAGTTCAGCACTCGGGGCACCAGATGGAAGGCGTCGCCGCAGCCCAGGATCAGCGCGGCCAGGCCCATGCGCTTTTCGTTTTTGTTCCGGCCCTTGCGCAGCAGCAGGATGCCGCAGGCGATGGCCAGCGTCAGATAGCAGATATCAAACAGCGATTCTCCGTATTTCATAAGCGCCTCCTTTTATGCGGTTCAGCCGCGCACAGGGCCTTTGCGGTTCCATTGCAGGCAGGTGCGGTAGCCCAGCTTGGCGTACCAGGGGCCCACGCCGGTATAGTGGATATAGCTGTAATCGAAGCCCTCAGCCTGCAGCAGGGCGGTGACATCGGCCACCATTTTAAGGCCGATGCCCTGGCGGCGGAAGGCGGGCAGCGTGCCCACGCAGCCCGGGCCGGCAAAGCGATAGGCCGTTCCGTTCAGCATATGGCGGCCCATCTCTTCCGCCAGGCAGAAGCTGGCGATCTGCCCATTCACAAAGCCGCAGTATACCCGGCCGCCCTTTTCATAGATGGGCACCCAGCCGGCGTCCACCTGCCGGACGGCGTCCAGCAGCTGCTGCCAATCGCCCAGATAGAAGCCGAAGGTGGCCTCCGCCGGCACGGGGATTTGCGCGGATGCTGGATCATAATCCTTCAGGGGCAGCAGCATTTCCTCGTAGATCTCGTCGGTTTCCTTGTTTTTAATGTAGTCGCGGTCAAAAAAGCCGGGGTGCATGGAGGTAAAAAGCGCTTCATAGGCGGGATCGTACATCAAGGGGCCTCCTTTCAGGGCTGGGCGCCGTACAGGAATTCGCGGATGGCGTTCTGGCATTTTTCCAGGTTGGGCACCACGTAGTAGGTATCCTTCATGGTGCTGCGGGTAAAGGCGTGGTCGATGGGCACGCGCAGGGTTTGAATATCCATTTCATCGGCGGCCAGCACGCTGGTCACCAGGGAGATGGCCCGGGCCAGCGTCACGTTGGTGCCCACCCTGCCGATGTAGGCGGTGATGATCCGGGTCAGGGTCAGCAGATCCAGAGTAAGCAGCTTATGGTAGATGGAAAGGATCACCCGCTGCTGGCGCTGCACGCGCACAAAATCGCTGTCCAGCTTGCGGATGCGGGCGTAGCTCATGGCCTGCAGGCCGGTGAGCACCTGCTGACCGGGCTGCTCCAGGACGCCCTCCGATTTTTCCGCGCCGCGCAGGTAGTTATAGTATTCCAGGATGCCGTTGAGCTTCCGGAGCTCCTCCGCGCTCACGTCGATCTCCACGCCGCCGATCGCGTCCACCAGCTCGGCCATCAGGGCGTAATTGACGGCCACATAGCCGTCCACGTGCACGCCGAAGCTGGCGCCCAGCGTTTCGATCAGCAGATCGGCCCCGCCGAAGGAATAGGCGGCGTTCAGCTTGTTATGGCCATGGCGGGGGATGGATACATAGGTATCGCGCAGGAAGGAAATGAGCCGCAGGCTGCCCGTGCGGGCGTTGAAGGAGGCCAGCAGCATGGTATCGCTGCGGCCGGTGATCTTCTCCGTGGGGTTGTCGATGCCCAGCAGCAGCAGGTTATAGATGCCCGTCTTGCCCTCCGGCGGCAATTCGTATTCCTCGGGCAGCACCAGGTATTCGGCGTCGCCGTTCTCCTCCTGGTACATTTCCCACAGCAGCTGGGTGATTTCCTCGTCGCTCATCTCGGCGTCCTGGGCCAGCGCCGCCGTCCAGGGCAGCAGCAGGGCCAAGAGCAGGCAAAGCAGGCGCTTCCGCATGGCCTCTGCCTCCTTGGGTGTTTTTTGTATTATAGCATGTTTATTGAATCGCCGCAATGCATATTGATTCTGGCCTGCGCAGACGGTATAATAAATGCAGAGGTGCTGATTTTTATGAAATTACTGCTGCTTTTGCTGCTGTCGCTTTTGATCCCGGCGGCATCGGCCCAGGGGGAGGAGGCCACCATTGCCGTGGCCAGCGATCTGCATTATCTGTCGCCCCAGCTGGTGGAGGATGGGGATACGCTGCTGCGCATCGTGCGGGCCGCCGATGGCAAGGTGACCCATTATACGCCCTGGATCACCGAGGCCTTTGTGCAGCGCATGCTGGAGCTGCGGCCGGATTGCGTGGTGCTCAGCGGCGATCTGACGCTGAACGGCGCCCGGGAGAGCCATGCGGAGCTGATCGGGCGGCTGACCCGGCTGCGCGATGGGGGCGTCCCGGTGCTGGTGATCCCCGGCAATCACGACTGCACGGGCGTCGCCTATCGGTTCGTGAAGGGCGGGGCGCTGCCCATCGTGGCGGAGACCGACGCCCTTTTCCGGGCGGATTATGCCGATTTTGGATTGAACCAGGCACAGTCGGTAGACGCTGCGTCCTTCAGCTATACCTACGTCCTGCGGCCGGACCTGTGGCTGCTGCTGCTGGATGCCAATACCGCCGCTGCGCCGGGCGCGCTGCTGGAGGAGACGCTTGCCTGGGCGGAGGAACAATTGCAGGCGGCCCAGGCGGCTGGCGCGCGGGTGATCGCGGTTGCCCATCAGAATGCGCTGGTGCATTATAAGGGCTTTGAGACCGGCTTTCCCATCGCCAATGCCGATCGGCTGGTGGAGCTGCTCCGGCAATATGACGTGCGCCTGTGTCTGAGCGGGCATATGCATCTGCAGCACATCCTGCAGGAGGCGGGCTTTACCGATATCGCCACCTCCGCCCTGTCGGTTTGGCCCCATCATTACGGGCTGCTGCGGGTGGCGGGGGACCGGGCGGAGTATGCCGCGCAGCCGCTGGATGTGGATGCCTGGGCGGCGCAGACGGGCGTTACCGATGAAAATCTGCTGAATTTTGAGGCATACAGCCGGGTGTTTTTTGAATCCTCCGCCAAGACGAAGCTCCTGTCCCAGGTGATCAGTATTGCCGCCGATCAGCGGATCAAAAACGCCATGCTGGATTATGCCGCCACCCTGAACCGCTATCGCTTTGCGGGGATGGATACCCGGGAGATGGATCACAGCCCGCTGGAATTATGGAAGCAATACCTGCCCGATGCGTTCTTTACCGTGTACATGCAGTCCCTGCTGGACGGCGGCCCGGGGGATATGCGGCAGATTACCCTGCTATTGGGCGAATAAAAGCCGCCCGGTCTCTGGACAAGCAGGCGAACCTGCGATATGATAAAAGCAGCCGCGATGCTTATTCTGTACGAAATGGAGCACAGACATGGCGATTTTTTCCGGAAAGCACAGGGAAACGGACGGCTACGGGATCACCGAGGGCGTGATCTGGAAGCAGCTGCTTCGCTTCTTCTTCCCCATCCTGCTGGGCACGTTTTTTCAGCAGCTGTACAACACCGCGGACGCCATCATTGTG
This sequence comes from uncultured Eubacteriales bacterium, assembly GCA_902787835.1. GTDB lineage: Bacteria > Bacillota > Clostridia > Christensenellales > Aristaeellaceae > SFMI01. Next base: position 665 of record CADAHU010000135.1, on the reverse strand, counting down.
GGCAAGTTCGTGGGCAAGGAGGCGCTGGCCGCTGTGGGCGGCGGCACCGGCACGCTGATCAACCTGATCGTGGGCTTTTTTGTGGGCCTGTCCAGCGGCGCAACGGTGATCCTGTCCCAGTTTTACGGGGCGCGGGATCATAAGCAGGCCAGCCGCACGGTGCATACGGCTGTGGCGCTGGCCCTGGCGGGCGGGCTGCTGCTGACGGTGGTGGGCTTTATCGCCTCGCCGGTCATTCTGCGCTGGATGTCCACCCCGGAGGATGTGATCGACCTGGCGGTGACCTATATCCGCATCTATTTCTGCGGCATGATCCCGTCCATGATCTACAACATCGGCTCGGGCATCCTGCGCGCCGTGGGGGACAGCCGCAGGCCGCTGTATTTCCTGATCGCCTCCTGCATGGTCAACATCGTGCTGGATGTGGTGCTGGTGCTGGGCCTGGAGATGGGCGTGGCCGGCGCGGCCCTGGCCACCATCCTGAGCCAGCTGTGCAGCGCTGTGCTGGTGATCCTGACGCTGCTGCGCTCGCCCATCCCGCTGCATCTGTACATCAATAAAATTGCCCTGCACCGCGATCTGCTGGGCCGCGTGGTGCGCATTGGCCTGCCCGCCGGCCTGCAATCGGTGATGTATTCGCTGAGCAATCTGGTGATCCAGACCGC
>CADAHU010000134.1 GCA_902787835.1 uncultured Eubacteriales bacterium | reverse complement strand
TACGGAGGAGGCAGTCCCATGTCCAACATCTGGCACGATATCAGTCCCCATCGCATCACGCCCGATGATTTTATCGCGGTGATCGAGATCGAAAAAGGCTCCAAGAACAAGTACGAACTGGACAAGGAAACGGGCCATATCATCCTGGACCGCATCCTGTATACTTCCACCCATTACCCGGCAAACTATGGGCTGATCCCCCGCACCTACGCCGATGACGGCGACCCGCTGGACGTGCTGGTGCTCTCCAGCGAATCCATCGCCCCGCTGAGCCTGGTGCGCTGCTATCCCATCGGGGTCATCAACATGCAGGATCAGGGCGCGATGGATGAGAAGATCATCGCCATTCCCTTTAACGATCCCACCTACAACACCTACCACAGCATCCATGATCTGCCCACGCACATCTTTGAGGAAATGCGCCACTTCTTCACGGTATACAAGAGCCTGGAGGACAAGACCACCGTGGTCAACGAGGTGCAGGGGCCCGAGGAAGCGCGGGAGATCATTCAGCACTGCCTGGATGCTTATGTGGATAAATTCTGTCGATAAGGAGATATTTCAATGAGCGAAAACTGCACCCACGATTGCTCCACCTGCGGCAGCGACTGCGCATCCCGCACCTCGCCGCAGGATCTGCGCGAAAAGCCCAACGATTACACCCACGTTAAAAAGGTCATCGGCGTGGTATCCGGCAAGGGCGGCGTAGGCAAAAGCCTGGTAACCAGCCTGCTGGCCGTGCTGATGCAGCGCCAGGGCTACAAAACCGCCATTCTGGACGCCGATATGACCGGCCCCTCCATTCCCCGCGCCTTCGGCATTCACGAGCAGGCGCTCTCCAGCGAGATCGGCATCCTGCCCGCCGTCAGCAAGACCGGCGTGCGCGTCATGAGCCTGAACCTGCTGCTGGAAAACGAATCCGACCCCGTGGTCTGGCGCGGCCCGGTGATCGCCGGCGCGGTCAAGCAGTTCTGGACCGACGTGGCCTGGGGCGATGTGGACTTTATGTTTGTGGATATGCCTCCGGGAACGGGCGATGTGCCGCTGACCGTGTTCCAGAGCCTGCCGGTGGACGGCATCGTGGTGGTGGCCACTCCCCAGGAGCTGGTGGGCATGATTGTGGAAAAGGCCGTCAACATGGCCACTATGATGGAGATCCCTGTGCTGGCGCTGGTGGAAAACATGGCCTCCTTCCGCTGCCCGGACTGCGGCAAGGTGCATCAGATCTTTGGCGAGAGCCATGCCGACGCCATCGCGCGCAACCACGGCATCACTCCGGTATGCCGCCTGCCCATCAACCCCAAGCTGGCCGCCGCCGTGGACGCCGGCGGGATCGAGCTGGCCGAGGAGGACGGCCTGGACAAGCTGGCCGCCAAGCTGGCAGGGTTGCTGCAATAATCCTGTAAGCCTTCCGTATGGAAGGCTTTTTGCTTGCTTATCGACCCGGTTTCACGTATAATATCCGTAGAATCCCAGGAAAGGAGCCCATGCAATGCCGGAAAAAGAAATCAGCGCGCTGACCACGCGGCTTGTGGAGGCGCTGTCTCCATCCAAAGTATACCTGTTCGGCGCCTTTGCCAGCGGAACGCCCCGGGCAGACAGCGATTACGATTTTTATATCGTGGTGGATGACAGCCAAACCGATTGGCACGCCCAGGCTGTAAAAGCCTATAAGGCCATCCGCCATATCCGCACGCGGCCCGTGGATATCCTGGTGGGGACCTGCAGCCAGTTTGAAATCAGAAAAGCGGCGCCCACCATAGAAAACGAGGTTTACAGCAAAGGAGTTTTGCTCTATGACGCAGCAAACACCGCTTTCCGACCGCGGGCTTGAATACGCGCAGCGCGATCTGGATGTGGCGAAGCATCTGCATCAGCACTTTCAGCCAACCTCCTATGAAATCATCTGCTATTAATGCCAGCAGGCCGCCGAGAAAGCGCTGAAGGCGCTGTATATCGCGCAGGCGATCCCGGGCGGCGTACCCCGCACCCATGATCTTTCCCTGCTGCTGGATCAAATGCGCCGTTCCGTTTCGATCAGCGACGATATTTATAACCTGGCCGATGAGCTGACGCCCTATGGCACCGCGGCGCGCTACCCCGGCGATCTGTTCTTTGATGCAGGCAGCACGCAAACCGCGCTGACGGCGGCGGAGCAGCTGGTAGCCTGGGCCAGAAGTCAATTTATATGAAAAAGATCACAACCCCGCGCCTGACGCTCGCGCCGCTGGATGAAAACTATCTTTCCACCACCTATGCCTATGGCGGCGATCGGGAAAACGCAAAATACATGGCCTTTCTGCCCTTCATCTCCCTGGAGGAGACGCGGGCGTTTTTGCGCGTCTGCGAGCAGGAATGGCAAAAGGCGCAGCCCGTGGCCTATGAGTATGCGATCCTGCTGGAGGGCGCGCATATCGGCGGGGTCAGCCTGTACTTAAACGACGCCCGGGATACGGGGGAACTGGGCTGGATCCTGCATCCCGCCCATCAGGGTCGCGGCTATGCCCTGGAGGCCGCCCGGGCGCTGATGGAGCGCGCCGAAAAAGCGCTGGGCATCCGCCGGTTCATCGCCCATTGCGATACGGAGAATACCCCCAGCCGCCGGGTGATGGAGAAGCTGGGCATGCGGCGAATCAGCTGCACCGGCGGGCGCAAAAACCGGATTTCGGACGAGGAACGGATGGAGTACCTGTATGCGCTGGACCGGGGCTGCCCCGAAAATCCGTTGCAAAACCATGCATGATCAGGTATAATAAATGTGCAATATCATCCATGAAGGAGGATCCCCCATGAGCGAAAAGAGCAAGATCCCCGGCGTCGGCGGCGAAAACTATATCCCCTATGAGCAGCGCACCGGCAATGAAAGCATCGTCTATTTTACCCGTGATTTAAGCGCGGAGGGCCTCAAAAAAATGGTGGAGCGCGTGGATGCCAACATCCGCGGCAAGGTGGCCATCAAGCTGCATACCGGCGAAAAATACGGCCCCAACATCATTCCCCATGAATGGGTGGAGAACCTGGTAAAAACCGATTATCCCGACGCCACCATCGTGGAAACCAATACCTATTACGAGGGCGACCGCTATACCACCGAGCTGCACCGGGAAACCCTGCAGGTAAACGGGTGGACCTTCTGCCCCGTGGATATCACCGACAGCACCGGCACCGCCGATCTGCCGGTAAAGGGCGGCAAATGGTTTGATCATATGACCGTGGGCAAGACGCTGCCCGATTACGACAGCCTGCTGGTGCTGACCCACTTCAAGGGCCATACCATGGGCGGCTTTGGCGGCAGCAACAAGAACATCGGCATCGGCTGCGCCGACGGGCGCATCGGCAAAGCCATGATCCATTCCCGCCTGGCCGGCAAGGGCGGCGAGGAGGATATGTGGTCCATCGCCGAGGAGGAGCTGATGGAGCGCATCGCTGAATCCACCAAGGCCACAATCGATCACTTTGGCAAGCAGGTTACCTATGTAAACGTGATGCGCAACATGAGCGTGGACTGCGACTGCGCGGGCTGCCTGGCGGAAAAGGTGGTCACCCCCAACGTGGGCATCCTGGCCTCCACCGATATCCTGGCCCTGGATCAGGCCTGCATCGATCTGGTGTTTGCCCTGAGCGAAAACGACGGCGCCGCCCTGCGGGAGCGCATCCAGAGCCGCCATGGCCTGCGCCAGCTCTCCTATATGAAGGAGCTGGGCATGGGCAATGACCGCTATCTGCTGCTGGATACCGATCATGACGACGCCCGCATCCAGCCCGCCGACGCCGTCAAGGGCGTCAAGCCCTTCGTGGAGCTGCCCATCGTGACCAAACGCCGCCTGGAGGCCATGGCCGCCGCGGCTGCCGCGGAGCAGCAGGAGTAAATGCGACCGGCAGCGCCCCGGGATTGCGCAATTCCGGGGCGTTTTGCCTGCATGCGCCGGGAAAGTTTACACTTTGTTTAACTTTCCGGGCTATAATGATGCGTACTGTACGGACAGATAAAACTTTCAGGAAAAAAGGACGAGACCCATGACCGAAAAGAAAACCTCCGCCGCATACCGCGCCATCAAGCGGCTGATCAAGGCCTGCTACCCCAAGATGGAGATCGTAGGCGCAGAAAACCTGCCCGCGGGGGAAGCGGTGCTCGTGGGGAACCACGCGCAGATTCATGGGCCTGTCGCCTGCGAATTGTACCTGGAGGGCAACCGCTATACCTGGTGCGCCGGGCAGATGCTGCACCTGAAGGAGGTGCCGGCCTACGCCTTTGAGGATTTCTGGTCGCATAAGCCCCGGGCTGTCCACTGGTTTTATCACCTGCTGTCCTATCTGATCGCGCCGCTCTCTGTGTTTGTTTTCAACAACGCCAACACCATTCCCGTGTACAAGGACGCCCGGATATTGAATACCTTCCGGGAGACGATGGAAAAGCTGGCGGAGGGCGCCCGGGTGGTCATCCTGCCGGAGCATCACCAGCCGCACAACCAGATCCTCTGCGATTTTCAGGAGCGGTTTGTGGATGTGGCGCGGCTCTATTATGTAAAAACCCGTAAGGAGCTGGCCTTTGTGCCCATGTACATTACGCCCAAGCTGAAAAAGATCGTGGTGGGCGAGCCCGTCCGCTTCCGGGGAGATCAGCCCATCGAGCAGGAGCGCCGCAGAATCTGCGACGCGCTGATGAACGCCATCACCGAGCTGGCCGTCGCCCTGCCCGCCCATACCGTGATCCCCTATGAGAACCTGCCCAAATCCCAGTATCCCAGCAGCCGGCCCGCCGGCGGCGCATGAAGGGAGCAGTCATGAAGGTCGTAATCATTGACGCCCAGGGCGGCGGCGTGGGCCGCATGCTCACCGAGCAGATCAAAAAAGCGCTGCCGGCCCAGCCGATCATTGCCCTGGGCACCAACGCCCTGGCCACCGCGGCCATGCTCAAGGCCGGCGCGGATCAGGGCGGCACCGGTGAAAACGCCATCCGCGTCACCGCCGCTCAGGCCGATCTGATCCTGGCGCCCATCGGCCTGCTGCTGTGCGACGGCATTCTGGGCGAGGTCACCGAGGTCATGGCCGCCGCCATCGGCCGCTCCGCCGCCCACAAGATCCTGGTCCCCAGCCCGCGCTGCGGCGTTACCGTGGCCGGCACCCAGCCCCTGCCCCTGGCGGAATACATCAGCCTGGCGGCGCGGGCCGCCGTGGAGTACATCCGCCAGCAGGAGGACGGGGGAGGGGATACGTTACTTTCTTCCGGAAGAAAGTAACAAAGAAGCAGCCGGCGAACCGGGCTGAATCGATAAACAAACTTGCTTCCGCCTGTTTCTCCATGGCCGCAAAGAGAGTTCCCGGACAACCAGAACACAGAAAAAGGGGCTGTCTCATTAGGAGGCAGTCCTTTTTATGTACAAAAAGAGCCAGGCACTGTAAAGAGCCCGGCAAATGCGGTAGAATAATGTT
>CADAHU010000133.1 GCA_902787835.1 uncultured Eubacteriales bacterium | reverse complement strand
CTTCTGCGTGGAGTTCTATCTGTGCGGCGCTGATACCGATGTGTACAAGGCCGTGACCGAGCTGCAGGTGGGCGACGTGATCGATCTGGAAGGCTTCCTGTACTGGTACAACGGAGCCAATCCCCACATCACCGCTGTCACGCCGGCGCAATAAGCAACGTCTCCGCGCTGTTATCCGATAAAAGCGTATAAAAAACCGGAAGCTGTTGGGATGATCCCAGGGCTTCCGGTTTTGTTATTGGATTTTTTGCGTTATCGGCTCCAGGCGAAGGCCATGCCGGCGGTTACCAGCCAGGCTACGGCGAACACCGCGGTCAGGATGCCGCGCAGCTTTTCCAAAGGGGTATCAGCGGCGGCGGGAGCATCGGCCAGGCGGTTTTTGAGCAGCAGCAGGGCAGCCCAGCAGGCGGCCACCAGCAAAAAGCCGTAGGTGGCGGCGTGCCGGCTGAATACGCCGGTCAGGTAGAGAACGTTGAGGGCCGTGGCCGCCGCGCAGGCTGCCAGAATGATCCATTGCAGGGCTTGTTTGATATGCATGCTCTTCTCCCCGGCATCAATAGCGCTGCAGGCCGCCGTCCAGCTCTTCCTGGGATACGACGCCCTGATCCAGCGCCAGCTGCTTGATCTCCTCAAAGATGCCGGCCATGCTGATCTGCTGATAGGGCTCCACAAACAGTACGGTCAGGATGCCGAAGGTCATGGCGCCCAGCAGCTGCCAGCCCAGGAAGCTGAGCTGGGCGATGAACACATCGGCCCTGTGCCCGCGCATCATGCGCTCGCTGATCACGCTGGCGTCCATGGCGGGAATGTTGGGATAATCGCGCAGCAGGTAGGGCGTCATGGCGTAGCTCAGGCTTTTGATGATGCCGGGGATGATGAACAGCAGGCTCCAGAGAAAAACCTTCAGATCCATCCACAGCATGCCGCCCAGCTTGCGCAGAAAGCCCTCGTCAAAGGTTTCGGAGATCGCCTGGCTTACGGTGATGGGGGTATCCCGCCAGCAGCTGACAAAGAAGCCCGCCGAAGTCACGACCAGCAGGCCGTTGAGCAGCGCGGTCAGGATGCCGGCGGATACGGCGACGGTTACCATCTCCACCACCAGCACGCACAGCGTCATCATAATGCACTGGCTGCGGTTGCGGGCGAGAACTTGTTTGGCCTCCATTTTAATGGCGGCGCGGTCAAAGGTTTCCATTTAGATTTCTCCTTTCTGATGGACGAGGCTCGCTGTCTGTTACGGGCGGGCAGTGCCGCATTGGGAGCAGAAGTTGCCCTCGTTGCCCGTCTGGCCGCAGGTGGGGCATACCCAGGAGGTATCCTGAGGCTTTGCCGTGCCGCAGTCCGGGCAGAAATTGCCGGTGTTGCCCGCCTTGCCGCAGGCGGGGCAGGTCAATTCGCCGCTGTCCTCCGGGGGCGTGGGCTTGGCCGCGCCGCAGGCGGAGCAGAAATTGCCGGTGTTTTCCTTTTGCCCGCAGGCGGGGCAATCCCAGGTATCGGCGGTGGGCGGGACGGGTTCTTCCGTCCGGGCCGGCGCGAACAGCGCAAACAGATCCCTGCCAGAGGATGCCGGGGCGTCCGTAGGCTCGGCAGTCGGTTCAGCGGTCGGCTCAGCCGTGGGTACAGCCGTCGGGGCGGCTGTCGGCTGAGCGGTGGGCTGCGCAGGGGCGGCGTCCAGCCGGGTGCAGCAGGCATCGAATACCTCCAGCATGCGCTCCAGGATCTGCTGTCCCCAGGAAAGGCCGTGGGCGCCGAGCTGGATGTTGAGGTAATGGGTATTCTGCATCCTGCCGGGGTTGGAATTATAATTGGGAGAGGGGACCTGCTTGCTGAGGAGGAGCGCCGTATACTGGCTGCTGTTCTGCTTGTCGGGCTTGGCGGCCACCGTCCACTGGCTGCCGCTGCTCAGCGTTTTGTCAAAGCACTCGTAGCCATTCTGCGGAACGGCCAATTTGTTTGATATGCCGTACTGCAGCAGAAAATCCACATACATGCCGGGCTGCACAACAAAATAGCCTTCCACCACATTGAACGCGGGTTCGATTCTGCTGATCGCCAGGCCGGGCACGTTTGGGGGGAAGCCCAGGGAGGCGTTGCTGGGGATGTTGATCTGCACATAATCGGAATCGGTGCCCGTAAGCAGCATATTGACCCCGGCGAATTTTCCCCAGGACCACCATACGGGCAGATGCTCCACGTGCAGGACGCTGCGCAGGCGCTCCATCTCGCTGAGAATCAGGCCTTTCAGCGTTTCGGTTTTCTGCGCGGTGGCGGCCTGGCGGGCGATGCTGTGGCAATCCACATCCACGTTCAGCGATACGTCCGGCCCCATCTGCGGCAGGGCGATATAGCCGTAGGTATGGGCTTTGTTGGTATCCAGGTAGGCGTATACGCCGGCTTCGGGCTCGTTGATCACGATCTTGAACTGCGCGATGTTATGGAGGAAATCCGCCGGCGTGACCGAGATTTTAACGCTGTACAGATAGTTTATATGGTCATACCAGTAGCTGGCCTTGCTCTCCTCAAAGTGTTCCACCGGCGTCCCATTCAACGAAGGGAACACCACGAAGGACTGCTCCGCCGGCGCATCCTCACCAAAGGCTTTGTCGGGATATTCCCAGGCGCCCAGGTAGATTTCCGGGTAGCTTTCGAGGGTCAGCGTGGGATTCAGGTTGGTGGGCGCGCCTTGGTCAGGTAGGGCAGACCCTCCGCGCAGGCGGCGGACAGCATAAGCGCCAGCGCCAGCAGCAGCGCCATGATCTTTTTCATAGGCTCCTCTCCCCGATCATTATTGCATTTCCGTTACGCGGGTAAAGGCGTAATCCTTTCCCTCCGCGGTGTATTGAAGCTGATCGCCGGCCACCGTCATGCTGAAGGGCTCGCCCCCGTGGATCAGCGTCAGCTTGTCTCCATCTACGGACCAATCGCACAGGATAACGTGCGCCTGGTCGTCCCGGATCAGGACATAATGCGCGCCGTCGGCCTCCAGGACAAGCAGGGCCTGGGCGTACTGGCCGTTCTGCTCGGACCAGTTGAACCATACGCCCCGGAGCGATTCCGCCAGGGGCGAGGCCGCCGCGCCGCCCGCGCGGGTCAGCTGCAGCGCCAGCCCTGTGCCAAAGTCCATGGTCAGCGATTGGCTGTCGTCCGATATCATGAACTGCAGGCCCATCATCACCGGATCCCGGCCGGGCCGCTCGGAGGGGAAGCTTCCGTTGTACATGCCCGCCCATTCTTCCGTCAGATAGTCGCCTTCAAAATCCGAGATCGTCTGACCGGAGGCCGCGTGAACCTCGTAAAAATGATAGGTGCCGCTGCCAAAGGTCAGGGTGATATCGGTGGTAACGCCCTGACCGGCGTTGCGGCTGCCGTGCCAAACCGTGCCAGCCAGCCGATCGCCGGCGGCCAGCGCCAGGCAGGGAAGCAATGCCAGCAGAACCAGCAAACAAAGCATGCGTTTCATGATCGCAGCGCCTTTTTTCTTGGATGGTGCAGACAGGCTCAGGCCAGAATGTTTTTACCGTTGACAAACACGGCGCACACGCGGGCGCTCACCTCAAAGGGATCGCCGTTCACGATCACCACGTCGGCGTCCTTGCCCACCTCCAGGGAGCCCACGCGGTCCTGGATGCCGGCATGCCTGGCGGGGTTGATGGTGATGGCCTGCAGGGCGTCGAAGGGATCCATGCCGCTCTTGACCGCCAGGCCGGCGCACAGGGGCAGGTACTCCTGGGGGATCACGTCGGCATCGGTGATGATGCTCACCTGGATGCCTGCCCGGGCCAGGATGCCGGGGGTGGTAAAGCTCATGTTGCGCAGCTCCCATTTGCTGGCGTCGCCCAGGCTGGGGCCGACGGCGCAGGGATAGCCGGCCTCGGCCAGCTCGTCCACGATCAAATGGCCCTCGGTCACGTGCTCCAGGGTCAGCTTGCAGCCAAACTCCCTGGCGATGCGGATGGCGGTAAAGATATCCTCGGCGGCATGGGCGTGGGCCTTGAGGGGTAGCTCGCCCCGGATCACCGGGCGCAGGGCTTCCAGCTTCATATCGAAGGCGGGCAGCTTGCTCTCATCATCGCCCGCCGCCGCGATTTTGCGCTCGTATTCCCGGGCCTTGAACAGCATCTCCCGCAGCTTGGCGGCGGTGGTCATGCGGCTGGTATCGCATTTATCGCGGTAGCAGCGCTTGGGGTTCTCGCCAAAGGCGCACTTCATGGCGATGGGATCCTTGACGATCATATCATCCACCCGGCGGCCCACGGTCTTGACGGCAAAGAAGGTGCCGCCCAGCACGTTGGCGCTGCCCGGGCCCACGCATACCGTGGTCACGCCGGCATGGGCGGCGTGCTCCAGGGAGGGCTGCATGGGCTTGAAGCCGTCGATGCCCCGCAGATGAGGCGTGACGATATCGTTCATTTCATTATAATCCGTGCCCTCGTAGCCGATGCCGTAGCCCGCCAGGCCCAGGTGGGAGTGGGCGTCGATGAAGCCGGCGTAGGCGTTCATGCCCTTCGCGTCCAGCACATCGGCGCCGGGATAATCGATATGCGCGCCGATCTGCGTGATTTTGCCGTCCTCCATCAGGATATCGCCGGCAAAGGGCTCGCGGTGGATGCTGTCGTGGATCAGCGCGTTCTTGATCAGGGCTTTCATGATTCTTCTCCTTTTGGCTATTTAATAGAGTATAGCTTCTATTTGTGAACAGATTCATTTACCAGAATCTAAACTCTGTTCTTTCGCCTCCCGCATATACTGAACCCAATTCAGGTGAATACAGGCTGAATGTCATAATGAAACTATAAACACTATCCAAGGATTCCAGCTTTAAATCTTCTGTAGCAAAATCCAATTCACCACTCATCGCGGATTCGGGAGCTATATATGTGAGTCCATATCCTTGAACTGTGAAACCATTGCAAGAGATAACGCTTGGAGTAACAGAAACTCTTGCATCAATATCACTATACCCAACGACAGGAACCTTGATTCTTCCGGAATTATTAATGTATGCATCTCCGACTTGATATAATCTGATCCCCTCATATTCAAATATTAGAATGCCGGACTCGTCGGTGTTGCGTTTTCTTAGTTCTATCGAACATTGCTTTATCGTTTCAAGTAGATCCTGGTCTGTCATGGCTTGTACGTCTATTTCCGCAAGAGATACAGTGCAGAGGAGGGATATAAACAAAACTAATGCAATAACTCTTTTCATTGTCAGCTCCTCCTTTTATAGTGCCTTGAGCCAGCGGGCGGCCATATCGATCCAGCCCTGGCATTCGGGGTGAATATTGGGTTCATCGGGCGGGTAAACCTCGTCGCTGCCCAGCGACATGCCGTGCCCTCCGCGCTGATAGATGTGCATTTCGCAGGGAATGCCGTGCTCCCGCAGGGCACAGGCCAGCAGCAGGCTGTTTTCCACCGGCACGGCGCCGTCCTCCCAG
>CADAHU010000132.1 GCA_902787835.1 uncultured Eubacteriales bacterium | reverse complement strand
GGAAATTTTCTGGCTTTTCTTATGCCCGGGAGCTCTCTTTGCGCCTTTCAAGTTACAGGCGGAAGCAAGTTTTGTTTTTCCGTTTGCCCCATCGCCCGCAGAGGTCCAGGAGATGAAATCTCCTGGCGCAGGTTTTAGGGCCGCGGAGGCCCTAACGTCTCCCTTTTACAAATTTCAGTTTGATAATGTCTTGCATTAAATGGGTATGGAAGGTATAAATGCCTGTACCCAGCGCATATGGTGGGGCATCCGGAATAGAGGAGGCGCGCGATATGACGGCGATGGATTTTGCCGGGGCCAACACCGGCAGGGGGTATGAACAGTTTTTGCGGGAGCTGCGGCCGCGGCAGGCGGGGGCGCGGGTGTGCGTGCTGCGGGGCGCGCCGGGGACGGCGCGGCGGCAGCTTCTGCAGCGCCTGGCCCGGGAGTGGCAGCGCCAGGGGCGGGCGGTATGCTGCCATGCCGGGGCGGAGGGCGGCGACAGCCTGCTGGCGGTGGTAAGCGGCGACCGGGCGGCGCTGGACGGCGCGCTGCCCCTGGGACCGGAGGCCGGGCCGGAGGATCTGGCCATCGATCTGAGCGCCGCCCTGGATCTGAGCGCTCTGCGGGGCCAGCGCGCCCAGGCGGAGGCGCTGCAGCGCCGCGTCCAGTCGCTCCGTTCCCGGGCCTGGCGCTGCCTGCAGGTGGCGCATACCGCCTGGAGCGATACCGCGGCTATCTATGCCGAGGCCGCCGATCAGGGCGCGGTGATGAACCTGCGGCTGGAGCTTTCCCGCTGGATCCAGGGGGAGAGCGGCCGGCGGCGGCGGGTGTTTGCCCGGGCGGTGACGCCGGACGGCGTGGTCAGCCATACGGAGGGCCTGGCGCGGCCCCATACCCTGTGCCTGGAGCTGCCCTGGGGCTTTGATCCCGATCCGCTGCTGTATCCCGCGGCGGCGGCGCTGCAGCTGCGGGGGGAGGGGCATACAGCGGTGATGCAGCTGCTGGACGGCGGACGCCTGGAGCACCTGTGCACCGATACCCATGCGGTGGTGACCGAGCCCCTGCCCGGCTGCGAAAAACGCACCCTGCCCCTGGATGAGGCCGTGCTGCGCCGGGAGCAATCGGCCCTGGCCTTCAACCGCGCGGCCTACGATCTTTGGCTGCGCCAGGGGGTGGAGGCGCTTTCCGCCGCAAGGGACTGCGCCCTGCGGCTGGAGCGGCTGGTGGAGGACGCCGCCCTGCCCGATAAGCGGGAGGAGCTGGCCCAGGCCGCCCTGCGCTTTCTGGCGTAGGCCTTTACTTTCGCGGGCAAAAAGCCTATAATAAGCCGTAAAAAACAATCCCGGAGGACACCCATGAAAACCCAGCTTTTACCGGCTGATGAACACAGCATCGCCCAGGCCGCCGCGCTGATCCGGGCGGGCGGCCTGGTGGGCTTCCCCACCGAAACGGTGTACGGCCTGGGGGCCGACGCCCTCAATCCCCGGGCAGTGCTGGATATATTTGCCGCCAAAGGGCGGCCCGCGGATAACCCGCTGATCGTGCATATCACCCAGTGGGCGGAGCTGGAGCCGCTGTGCCAGGCCAATGAAATGGCGAGGAAGCTGGCCGACGCCTTCTGGCCCGGGCCGCTGACCATGATATTGCCCAAGAAAGAGATCGTCCCGCCCGAGGTGACGGCGGGGCTCGACAGCGTGGCCATCCGCATGCCCAGCCATCCGGTGGCGCGGGCGCTGATCCGGGAGAGCGGCTGCCCCATCGCGGCCCCCAGCGGCAACCGCAGCGGACGGCCCAGCCCCACCCTGGCTGCCCATATGATGGACGACATGGCGGGCCGCATCCCCATGATCCTGGACGGCGGCCCCTGCGACGTGGGCGTGGAGAGCACCGTGGTGTCGCTCACCGGCGATACCGCCCTGGTGCTGCGCCCCGGCGGGGTAACGCCGGAGATGATCGCCGCCGTGCTGGGGGAGTGCCAGGTGGCGGACAGCGTGATGCGCCCGCTGAAGGAGGGCGAGGCCGCGCCGTCCCCGGGCATGAAGCACAAGCATTACGCCCCCAAAGCCCGCATGACGCTGTACGAGGGCAGTCCGGAGGCGGTTTCCGCGCGCATCATCGCGGAGTACGACGCCCTGCCGGCGGCGGAGAAGGGGCTGATCCTGGCCGCCTCGGGACATATCGCCCTGTACGGCCAACGGAATACCGCCGATCTGGGCCCGGACGAATGGGCCGCCGCCCATAATATCTTTGCCGCCCTGCGCCAGGCCGACGCTGACGGCGTCACCCGGGTGCTCAGCGAAAGCTATCCGGAGTCCGGCGTGGGCCTGGCCGTGATGAACCGCATGGCCCGGGCGGCGGGGTTCGATCTGGTGCAGGTTTAAGGCATCAGGGCGATCACCTGCAAAAGCCCCAGCCCCGGCAGGCCCAGCGCGCCCACGCAGGCCACGCTCAGGGCATTGATCCCCACCCGGAAGCCGGGGATCAGGGAGCAGACCGCCAGCAGCCCCAATGCCGCCGCGCCGCGACGCAGGGCGCGATGGGCGGGGGAGCCAATCCGCACCCGGGGGCATACTGCCGCCAGCGCGGCCAGCGACGCCAAGCCCAATGCAACGGAAGCCATACAAATCACCTCGCTTTATCCTATGCGGGAGGCAGGCATGAAAATCGCCGTATTATCGGATATCCACGGGAATGAGGCCGCGCTGGACGCCTGCCTGGCCCACGCGGCGGCGCAGGGCGCGGAGCGCTATCTTTTCCTGGGCGATTATGCGGGCGAGCTGCCCTGGCCGGAGCGGGTCATGGATCGGCTGTACGCCCTGCGCGCGCAGTTTCCCTGCGTTTTTATCCGCGGCAATAAGGAGGATTACTGGCTGAACGCGGATCCCGCCTGGCGTGCGGGAGACTCCACCACCGGCATGCTGTGGTACAATATGCGGCAGCTGCGGCCGGAGGACCTGGATTTTTACCGGACGCTGCCCATGCGGGACGCCTGGCTGGACCTGACGCTTTGCCACGGCACGCCGGAGAGGAGCAACGGCAAAATGCTGCCCGGGGAGGAGGATACCTTTGCGCTGATGGCGCGGGATCCCAATCCCGTGATCCTGTGCGGGCATTCCCATCATCAGGCGGCGATCCTCCACGGGGGCAGGCAGGCGCTGAACCCGGGCTCGGTGGGCGTGCCGCTGGGCTGCGGCGGCAAGGCGCAGTATCTGCTGCTGGAGGGGGCGCCGGGCAGCTGGCAGCGCCGCTTCTTCTCCCTGGCGTACGATGCGGAGGGGGAGATCGAAGCCATGCGCGCGGCCGGGCTTTTCCATATCGCCCCGGCCTGGAGCCGGATCACCGCCCATGTGCTGCGCGGCGGCGCAGTGAGCCATGCCCAGGCGCTGGCCCGCGCCATGGAGATCTGCCAGCGGCAGAATGGCAGCTGCGTATGGCCGCGCATCCCCGAGGATTGTTGGCGGCAGGCCATGGCAGAATTGGGCATCGCAAATTAAACCAGCGGGTTATTGCGAAAAGCCGCCGCGTATGCTATAATCCAATCACACCGCGAAAGGAGGTGCTGCGCATGGCCAAGCAAAAGGGCGTAAAGCCCGTGGCCGCCAACCGCCGCGCGCGGCACGACTATTTCGTGGAGGAAACCTACGAATGCGGTCTTGCCCTGCACGGCACCGAGGTCAAATCCATCCGGGCCGGGCACGTGAGCCTGAAGGAGAGCTACGCCCGCGTCAAGGATGGGGAATGCTTTGTGGAGGCGATGCATATCAGCCCCTACGAGCAGGGAAACATCTTTAACACCGATCCCATGCGGCCCAAAAAGCTGCTGCTGCACAAGGCGGAGATCCGCAAATTGAACCAGCTGGTGCAGCGCAAGGGGTACACGCTGATCCCGCTGCAGCTGTACCTGAAGGACGGCCGGGTCAAGCTGGAGCTGGGCGTATGCGTGGGCAAGCACCTGCACGACAAGCGGGACGCCGCCGCCGAGCGGGATATGAAGATGCAGGCCGCCCGGGCCGTGCATCATCAAAGCGCCGAATAGGCGCGATCATGGGGGTGTACTGGTTTCGACGGGGATTGCGAAGGACGGAGTAAGCGAGCCGAGGACCCTGGCCTCGTAAAAACGGGGAACTTTAAAAATTAACTGACAACAACAGTTACGCTTTCGCTGCCTAAGGGCGGCCGTCGCCCCGAAGCGCTCACGGCTTCGGCAAGCGGCGTCATTGATGTGAGGAACAGGCCCGCCTAAGCTTTGCGGCGAGGCCGGTAAAATGAAGCTACCAAACCCGGAAGCCCGTTTACAGGCGCCCGGGCGCGGGAAATCCAAAATGTAAACTGCGCTCGGAGAAAACGCCGTAATTCGGTCTTCGGACAGGAGTTCGATTCTCCTCACCTCCACCACAAGGGCCGCCCCGAAAGGGGCGGTTTTTCCTTATAAATCAACGGAAAAACGCGCATTTTATAAGATTTTGAGAAAAGACTAAAGGGCATCTAAATACATCAAAAATCATCTATTTTGGCAATGTAATAGCAATGAACTGGGCAGCAAACTGACGGATTCGCATATCAATTATTTGCCTATGTTGTCCAGCCAGCGGCAGCAGCCACAAAACTTTCCGTAAGCCCGGCTGCAATCCCATCACCATCCCCATGCATGATCCGATCAAGCGGGCCTATGTGGAAATGGTGAAAAACGTCGTGGAAAGCGAGGAAAATGACGATGAAAACAATTGAAGAATATATGGCGCTGCCCTATCGTATGGAGATCATTCCCGACGTAGAGGATGGCGGCTATACCGCTTGGTATCCCGATCTGCCCGGCTGCCTGACCTGTGCAGAAACCATGGACGGGATCATCGCCAACGCGCAGGATGCCAAGCGCGCCTGGCTGGAAGCAGCCTTGGCCGATGGTATTGAAATTGCTGAACCCAGCAGAGAAACGGTTCCCGCTGATTACTCCGGCCAATTCAAGCTGCGTCTGCCCCGAAGCCTCCACCGCACACTGTCTCTCCACGCAAAGCAGGAGGGCATCAGCATGAACCAGTATTGCCTGTACCTGCTCACCAAGAACGATGCCGCATACCCTCCACGAAAAGGAATGGCCTAATATTCATATTATTCTGTGATTAGAATCAGACAAACCGTAATTGGCGGGGGAAGGATGCGAACGGGGGCGTTCCTTCTTGGACGATACGCCCCGCGCTACTGCCTGCGGCAAGCGCGGGTTTCGGATGGCGATTTGCGGAATCGCCCATCCTCAGTCTGCCTTTGGCAGACGCTACCCAAGAAGGAACCGAAGAAGGCTGCGTTTGTCGCCGCTGCTGTTGCTCAATGGTCCGCCAACAAGATTTTACGCTGTCCACCGCTCCCGGGCAGGGCGGCAAAGCCGCCCAACCTGTGCGCAAAGCGCACAGGGAAAATCCTATCGCCCGCCGAGGTCCAGGAGACGAAGTCGCCTGGCGCAGAGCTCGAGGCCGCGGAGGCCTCGAACGTTTTCCTCCCCCGCCCTATTTCAGTTTGAAGATGTATTGCTTCAGATAAATAGCGCTATTCAAGCCCGGCCCTGCGCTTTCGTACCGCTGCGCCGCAGTTACTTCTTGAAAACGATCCAGTTATGGGACCAGGGCACCGGGAGGCCGAAGAGGGTGACAACCTTGTCGTAGGCGTCCCTGTACCAGGAGTAATTCCAGCCGGCGCCCATATCCATGTACAAGGCGCTTGTGACGCCCAGGCGGTGGAGCTCGGCCATGAAATCCTCAAAGTGGAGCATGTTTACGGAATCGATGATGCAGAGGTTCCCGTTCAGCTCCGCCAGCGCCCGGTAGCAGCGCGCCCGGGGGCGGTTGATGTTCATGACTGTTTCCCCGCCCTGGATCAGGCCGAACTGCATAAAGCCGCTGCCGCCCGCGTCAGCGGCCGCCTGGATGGCCTCGGGGGCGTGATCGAAGGCAAAGGAGAAGCTGCCGTTGGCATAGGTGAAGGCCGCAAAGCTGTCCTTGTTGTAGGGGCTTAGGTAAAGCGTACCGTTTACGGCGTGATCGCCGTCGATGTTCTCATGGGAAAAACCCAGCTGGATATCGTGCTGGAAGGCCGCGCCGCTGCACCAGGTGATGGATTTGTCCGATTTGGAGGGGCGATCCCCGCAGGCCAGCTCAATGGTGGAATATTCCGGAAAGATGACGTACACCGTGCCGGTGTTGTAGATCACCGTCTGATCCCCGGGCAGGATCTCCTCCGCCGCCATGGCCGAGGCGTCGATGCTGTCCGGGATCCTGACGTGGTACTGGGAGATCAGCCCCATAAAGATGAAGGCAAAGGCGGGGATCACAAAAAAGGAGGAGGCGTACAGCACGCGGTACACGAGCCTTGAAAGACTGGATTTAAGCTTTTCCGGGCCCCAAAGGTAGAGGATCAGCGCCGCGATCTGCAGAAGGGCCAGCGCCAGATAGGAGGCCTGCAGCAGGTTCAGCCACATCTGGGCCACATAGTAGATGGTGTAGGCGAACAGGGAAAGGAGGGTCATGGAGATCAGCCAGATCCCGGAAAGACGCTGCTTTATATTCATTTGTTTTTGCTCCCTTCCCGTTTTCGCTTCAGCAGCTCCTGGCGCAGCACCTTGAAGGAATCAAGCTGGGATTCCACGCTGATCAGCAGCAGCAGCAGGGCGCTGTCGGTCAGGTATTGCAGCGCGTTGCGCCATAGGACAGCGGGGGAAAAGCCCAGCTGGCTGTTGGCGATAAAGAGCAGAAGGTATACGGCGAATTTAAAGATGAAGGCCATGCGGTTGAGGATCACGTTTTTGGGGTTGCCGTGGGCGGCGTAATTAATGAAAAAGTGATTGATGGCGATGATCACCGTCATCAGGAAGGACATCCCGGCGGCGGCCAGATACAGGCTGCCCTGCACGCCGGCCACCAGGTAGGTGTCAAAATTCTGCTCGCTCCAAAGCCCGGCCAGCACAAAATGGGCCTCCTGATACATCAGGCAGAAGAGCACGCCGCCCATGAGCCCCTTGGCCACATCCCATTTGTAGAATTTGAAGGCCAGCCATCCCGGATGCAGAGGACCAGGGACGCAAGGCTTGTGATGACCACGACGGCGCAGGCCGCGAGCATAAAGTGCTCGCTGAGAAAGATCGATTCGCGGTGTTTCTTTTCTTTGCTGTTTTTATCGGACATGGCGGCTCCTTTATTTAGCGCTGCAGCTTTCATTTCATGAGAATTGATTCGATATAAAAGTATAGCATAAAACCGTATGCCGTACAACCAAAAAGTCCGCCGGATCGCATGCTGGTCCTCATTTATGACAAGATATCATCAAACTGAAATTTGTAAAAGGGAGACGTTAGGGCCTCCGCGGCCCTAAAACCTGCGCCAGGAGATTTCATCTCCTGGACCTCGGCGGGCGATGGGGCAAACGGAAAAACAAAACTTGCTTC
>CADAHU010000131.1 GCA_902787835.1 uncultured Eubacteriales bacterium | reverse complement strand
AGCAGCCGGCGAACCAGGTTGAATGGGCAAACAGACTTGCTTCCGCCAGTTTGGTTACGGTCGCCAAGCGAGTTCCCGGACAACCGGAACACAGAAAAAAACCCGCAAAACCAAGCTTGCTCGGTTTTGCGGGTTTTTTTCTGTGTTCAGCGGTGCGCAAACGCGCACCGCGTGGCCAGCGAAGCTGGCCTTGTCCGGGAACGGCAGTCGGCGTCAATGCCAGTTAGCGGAAAAACCAGCAACAGCAGCGACGACAGCGCAGCCTCTTTCGCTTCCTTTCTGGGTTCCAGAAAGGAAGGCCCCCGTAAACCCCTGTTGGCGGAAAAGCCCGCAGCAGGAGCGGCGACAAGCGCAGCCTCTTTCGCTTCCTTTCCGGGGTGCAGAAAGGAACGCCCCATCCCATTTCATTTTGAAGCGGATTATTTAACAGGGAATGACATCCCGTCAGCCCTTCATCTCGTTATAATCGCCCACGATCTCATCCAGGATGGAGAAATGCTCGAAATCCTGGGTATAAACAATGTTGATCTCGCGCACCATGCTGAGGTTCTCGATGGGCAGCACGACGATCTTTTTCTTCTTCAGCTCATCCTGACAGGCGCTCTTGGCCAGCACCGATACGCCGATATCCCGGCGGATCAGATCCTTGATGGTGGCGATATTGTTGATCTCCAGCAGAACGTTAAAATCGTCCACGCTCATGTTATGCGCCTCCAGGGAGGAGACGAACAGATTGCGGGTATTGGAATCGGGCAGGCGCAAGATCAGCTTTTCCTTTTTGAGGTCGCGGATGGTAACCATGCTCTGCTTGGCCAGCCGATGGGTGGGCGATACGGCCAGCACCAGGCTGTCAGTATCCAGCATCATATAGCGCAGGGCGGGATCGTTGATCTTGCCCTCCACAAAAGCAAAGTCCAATTCAAAATTGCGCAGCATATCGTACAGGTTGTTGGTGGTATCAGTCAGGATCTTGATGGTCATGCTCTCGTGGGAGTTGACGTACTTGGCCAGCGTTTCGGCAATGGCGTTGCTCTCCGCCGTATGGGTGATGCCCACGGTCAGGGAGCGGATGCTGTTCTTTTCGGTTTTCAGATCGCGGTTCAGGTTGTTGTACAGCGCCTGCATGCGCTTGGCGTACTTGATCACGATCTCGCCCTCGTGGGTCACGTGCAGCTCGTTGCTGGAGCGCTCAAAAATATGCACATTCAGCTCCTTCTCCAGGGCCTGAATGTGCTGGCTCACGGCGGGCTGGGTCAGGGAAAGCTGCTCCGCCGCCCGGGTAAAGCTGCGGGTCTCCGCCACCTTGAGCAGGGAATACAATTTGTTGCTGATCATAATGCAACCACCTGTTCTATCAAAAAATATAGGGTATTTTCAGCCAACGGCGTGCGGGATCAGATCCTCTCTGTCCGCGGCGGCCACGGCGGCCTCCTTGGTATAGCTGTGCCGGGCCAGGAAGCGCGCAAACAGCGCCGCCGCCGCCAGGCAGCAAATGCAGTCCGTGATGGGCGTAGCCATCACCAGCCCCCGCGCCTGCAGCAGCCGGTTGAGCATAAACATCATGGGGATATCCAGCAGGCCCTTGCGCAGGATGGCCAGCAGGAAGGAGCGCATGCCCTTTCCCGTGGCCTGGAAGAAGGAGATAATGGTGTACGCGCAGGCGGAGAAGGGGCCGCCCAGGCAGAGGATGCGCAGGCAGCAGCTGCCGTTGCTCAGGGCCTCGGAGCCCTCCGAGCGGATAAAGAGACTGACCAACTGGCGGCTGAAGAGCAGGCTGATCGCCATGCACAGGCAGGCCATTGCCACCGACAGCGCCAGGGAATAAAGGCTGGCCTGCTTCATGCGCTTATAATCGCGGGCGGAATAGCTGTAGCCGATCAGCGGCAGCACGCCCTGGGCCATGCCGCGCACGATGCAGTGGGCCAGCATGTTGATCTTCTTGGCCACGCCCAGGCCGGCCTGGCTGGCCAGCCCGTAGGCCGCCATCAGGTTATCCAGCACGGCGTAGGAGATGTTCTCCATCAGCGTCATCAGGCAGGCAGGCAGGCCGGCATTGAATACATCGCGCACCACGCTGCCCTCCAGCATGGCAAGGCTTGGACGGAACCGCAGGCCGGAGTGCCGCCTGTTGCGCCGCAGGATCACCGCAAAATAGATCAGCGACGCCACGTTGGACAGCGTGGTGGCCACCGCCGCGCCCACGATCTCCTGTCCACTGGGCAGCAGCGCGAACATGAACAGCGGATCCAGCGCAATATTGAGGATGCCGCCCAGCATGATGCCGACGCTGGCCTCCAGCGAGCGCCCCTCCGAGCGGATCAGATGGGCCAGCAGCGTGCTGATGGCGGTAAACAGGCCGCCGATGGTCACGGTGATCATTAAATAGCTGGCGGCAAAGCCGTGGGCCATGGGCTCCTTGCCGCCCAGCAGATCAATAAACAGATCGGCAAACAGCCAGGAGAACAGCACGTAGATCAGCGTCAGCGCCGTGCAGCCCCAGAAGGCAAAGGCGCTGGCCCGGCGCACCCGCTCCTCGTTGCGGCTGCCCATGGCCCGGGAGATCACGCTGGAGCCGCCCACGCCAAACAGATTGGAGATCGCCGACAGGAACATAAAGGCCGGCATGCACACCGTGGCCGCGGTGATCTTGGCGTCGCTGCCCGTCAGGCCGATAAAGAAGGTATCGGCCATGTTGTAGATCACCAGGATGATCTGCCCCATCACGGTGGGCACCGCCAGCCGGAAGATGGCATGGATGATCGGACTGTTTTCAAACAATTCCTTATTGGCCGTCTGCATCTTCATCCAGCATCCTCCTCCCGCCGATCCGGCTTAAATAAAAAACAAATCACCTCCGGAAACCGTGGATTTCCGGAAATCTCAGCCCCTCTTTTGTTTTCTGGGTCTATTATAGTGTAATATTATTCATAATACAAATAATAATTTTGACTTGCTTTATAATTATATCTTATATTGCTCCCGTTTTTTTTCATATTTCCCGGATAAAGCGTTTTAGGAGCGTCTTATGCCCGATTTTTCCATAATATTAATTTATGCTTGTATCAGATTATTTTGTTTCCGTCCATAATCATCCGCGCCCATCCCTTCGCCGCGGTTCTTTGACAACCGCCGCGCCCCATGCTATAATCGAAGGGAACAGCTTCCCCGCCGGCGGGAGAAGCGCAGCAAGGAGAGGTCCTATATGCGCAGCAAAATCACCGAGTACAAGTATTATCCGCTTTTCCGCGATTATCTGATGATCCTGATAGGCGCCATCGTGGCGGGCGCTTCCTATACGTATTTTTTTGTGCCCAATAACATTGCCCCGGGCGGCATCACCGGCGTGGCCACCGTGCTCAATTATCTGATCGGCAAGCCGCCGGTGGGCACGCTGAGCATTCTGCTGAACATCCCGCTGTTCCTGCTGGGCTACCGCAGCGGCGGCAAGCGGTTTGTTTTCCGCTCCTTCGTGGCCATGACGCTGCTGTCGGTGTTCATCGATATCCTGCCCGGCCCGCCGGTGACCGACGACGGATTGCTGGCCAGCATATTCGGCGGCATCCTGCTGGGCATCGGCCTGGGGCTGGTGCTGCGGGCAGGCGCCACCACCGGCGGCACCGATCTGGCCGCCCAGATGGTGCATAACCGCCTCTCCTTCATATCGGTGGGCACCTTCCTGTTCGGCATCGACTGCGCGGTGGTGCTGCTGGCGGGCGTGGTGTTTGACGTGCACGCCGCGCTGGTGGCGCTGATCTCCCTGTACGTATCCACCAAGGTGATCGATACCGTGATCAAGGGCTGGAACACCGAGCAGCAGATCATGATCATCTCCGATCAGGCCCCGGCCATCGCCTCCAGCATCCTGCACGAGATGAACCGCGGGGCCACCTTCATCGACGCCACCGGCGCCTATACCGGCGAAAAGCGCGGCATGCTGTACTGCGTGGTCACCCGGGCGGAGATCATGCAGATCAAGGCCATCGTGGCCGCGGTGGATCCCCACGCCTTCGTCACGGTATCCGAGGCCCACGAGGTCATGGGCGAGGGCTTCCGACAGTTTTCCGGAAAGGCGTAATTCTCCGGGCAGCCAGTTTTTTCCAGCGCGCGCCCGTGGCGCGCTTATCCCCTGGTTTTCCCATCGGCAATATTTTCCAAACCGCCGGTTTTCTGCCAGAAACTGGCAGTTTTTTTGGGATGAACGCCCCGTTTGCGCCCGTTTTATGGGCAGCGATGCGATCCTGCACCGCAAAAAACAAAAGGAGGGTGTTTTCCCATGAAAACCTCAAAAATCTGCCGGCGCGCCGTCTCCGCCGCCCTGTGCTCCCTGGTGCTGCTCTCCGGCGCGGCTGCCCGGGCCGAAACCTACGCCACCGTGCGGGGCGGCGGGCTGAACCTGCGCCAGACCGCCTCGCTGGACGCCAAGGTGCTGGGCCAGTACCCCACCGGCACCTGGATCACCGTGCTGGATCAAAAGGACGGCTGGAGCCATGTGACCGTGAACGGCAAGACCGGCTACATGATGAGCAAGTACCTTTCCAGCGGCAATCCGTGCGATGTGATGTACGTGCGCACCAACACCGGCATCGGCCTGAACCTGCGCGCCGCGCCGGGGATGGACGGCAAAATCATCACCTCCTTCCGTCCCGGCACGCCCGTGACCGTGCTGGAGCGCGGCAGCGGCTGGTACCTTGTATCGGCAGCCGGTCTGCGGGGCTACGTATCCTCCCGCTTCCTGAGCGCCGCCCCCGCCGGGCAGCCCGCGGCCTCCGCTTCGGTGCGGCTCTTTAACCCCAACGGCAACAGCATCGTCAATTTCCGGGTCAGCCCCTCGCTGTCCGGCAAGCTGATCTGCGCCTATCCCGTGGGCACCGAGGTGAAGGTGTTGGAAAAGCAGCAGGATTGGTGCCGGGTGGAGATCAACGGCCAGCAGGGCTATGTGAGCGCTTACTTCCTCCGCTGAACCAACTATACAAAAGCATCAGGCGGCGGGCTTCCCGCCGCCCTGTTTTTTGCCTAAAAGCGGGATGAATTATGCACAAAAACGGTTTTTGTTCAAAAAATCGACCCAATCCGCGTTTTCAGCCCGGCAAAACCATTGACAAGCCCCATCCGCAACGTTATAATATTGAAAGAGAAAATAACTGCTCGCCGGCGGAGAGCAGCAAAAAGGCTGTAAACCAGGAACCGATGAAGCGTTCCCGCAGCTTGATATAAGTTAAACCGCCGATTGCGAAGGAGGCTGCAGAGATGAAACGATCCGGATTGCTTCGCGTATTATCCGCTGTGCTGTGCATCGTGCTGTTTCTGTCCTGGGTGCCGGCATTGGCCGAATCCACGGCAACCATCACAGGAAATGGCAAAGTAAACATGCGCAAGTCCCCCACCCTGGGCTCCAAGGTACTGGGCTCCTATTCTCCCGGCACCCGCGTGACGGTGCTGGATAACGGCACGACCTGGACCAAGATACGGGTAGACGGAAAAACCGGTTATATGATGACCCGTTATCTGAGCTCCGCAAAGCACAGCTCCATCATGTATGTGCGCACGTATACCGGCGTCAAGCTGCGCCTGCGCGAGCGGCCCACCGTGCTGAGCGATACCCTGGCTTCCTTCCGTCCCGGCACCGCGGTCAGCATAATTGAACGCGGCAAATCCTGGACCAAGGTACGGGTGGATGGATTGGTTGGATACATGGGCAGCCAATATCTGTCCGAAACCAAACCGTAACCCCGATAACAGCATCACCGCAGGAGCATTTCTCCTGCGGTGTTTTTATTATCTGAATTTATATTGGCACAATTCATCAGCAAACTGAAATTGGCAAAAGGGGAGACGTTAGGGCCTCCGCGGCCCTAAGTCCCGGGGCCTTCCGGCCCGCTCTCAGCTGAAAACCATCCCAAGGGATGCTTTTCCGGGCGCTTCGAGC
>CADAHU010000130.1 GCA_902787835.1 uncultured Eubacteriales bacterium | reverse complement strand
GCCCATCTTTTTGAGCCCGGTCTCCAGTTTTTCGCTGCCGTCGCGCAGCGTCACCGGCGTGCGGTCGCCCTTTACGTTGCTGGTCACCGCGCCCGCGCCTATGTGCGCGTGATAGCCCAGGATGCTGTCGCCCACATAGTTGTAATGAGGCACCTGGCAGCTGTCGAAAATGATCACGTTTTTCAGCTCCGTGCTGTTGCCGATCACGCAGCCCGCGCCGATCAGCGCGCCGCCGCGGATGAAGGCGCACTGCCGCACCTCGGTGCCCGGGCCGATGATCACGTCGTCGCCGATGTATGCCGTGTCGAATATCGTTGCATCCTTGGCGATCCAGACGGTTTCCCGGGGATGATTATATACTGCCTGGTCCAGGGTGGGGCCGATGGACCGGATCAGCTGCTTGATGCCGCCCAGCGCCTCGTGGGGATAGGTGAAGCCCCGCAGATAATCCGCGGCCAGGGTGTGCTCCAGATCGAACAGCTCTGTAATTTTATACATCGCTTATACCTCTTTCAGGGCGTGGCCGCTCTGGCGCAGCATTTCCACGATGCCGTTTACGGCGTCCTGGGCCTGCTCCCGGGTGGCGGCCTCGCTCATCACGCGGATCACCGGCTCGGTGCCGCTCTTGCGCAGCAGCACGCGGCCGTCACCGCCCAGCTTTTCCTCGGCGGCGCGCTTGGCGGCCTGCACGTTTGCATCGTCCAGCGCAGCCTGCTTATCATCCACCCGCACGTTGACCAAAACCTGGGGATAAACGGGCAGATCCGCATGCAATTCGCTGAGCTTGCGCTTTTGCGCCAGCATGGCCTGCATCACCTTGATGGCGGTCAGCAGGCCGTCGCCGGTGGTGGCGTACTTGCGGAAGATGATGTGTCCGCTCTCCTCGCCGCCGATCAGGTCGCCCCGCTCGCGCATGCGCTCGTATACAAAGCGGTCGCCCACGTCGGTCTGCTCGTAGCCGATGCCCAGGGCGTCCAGCGCCTTGTACAGGCCCATGTTGCTCATCACGGTGGTGACCACGTGGGTATCGCCGATCTTGCCCCGTTCTTTCATATAAGCTGCATAGATATACAGAATGGCGTCGCCGTTGACCACCTGGCCCTTTTCGTCCACGGCGATGCAGCGGTCGGCGTCGCCGTCAAAGGCAAAGCCGATATCCAGCTTGTTATCTAGCACCAGCTTTTGCAGATTATCGATGTGGGTGCTGCCGCAGCCGCGGTTGATGTTTTCGCCGTCGGGGCGGTTGGCGGTGACGTACACATCCGCGCCCAGGGCCTTGAACACCGCCTCGCCCAGCTGCCAGGTGCTTCCGTTGGAGCAGTCCAGGCCCACACGCACACCTTTGAAGCTGTGGGTGGCCAGGCTGATCAGGTAGCCGATATAGCGGTTGCGCCCGGCGGCGTGGTCGATCACGCGGCCGATATGCTCCCGCTGGGCGTAGGGCGCGGTGTCCTCCGCGTCCAGGAAGGCCTCGGCCTTGGCGATCACCGCGTCGTCCATCTTTTCGCCGTCGCCGTTGATCAGCTTGATGCCGTTATCCCAGTAGGGGTTGTGGCTGGCGCTGATCATGGCCCCGCAGTCGAAGCCCTCGGTGCGCGCCACATAGCTCACGCTGGGGGTGGTGGTCACGTGCAGCAGGTAGGCGTCCGCGCCCGCGCTGGTCAGCCCGGCGCACAGCGCGTCTTCCAGCATGTAGCCGCTGGCGCGGGTATCCTTGCCGATCACCACCCGGGCCCGCCGCGCCGCGCTGCTGTAATAGCTGCCCAGGAACCGGCCCAGCTTAAAGGCGTGCATGGCGGTCAGGTCCTTGTTGGCTTCGCCGCGGAAGCCGTCGGTGCCAAAGTATTTTCCCATTCGGATTCTCCTGTCTGTTTTCTATATTATATGTAGAAAGCCGTGTCTGTATGCAGGGAGACATCCCATATTTTTATGGGGAGGGGGCAAATATGTTGCAATTGCAACGGAAAGCGCCTGTCCCCCTTACCGGATCTCGGTCTTGCCGCCCATGTACATCCGCAGGGGTTCGGGGATGCGGATGCTGCCGTCGGCCTGCAGGTTGTTTTCCAGGAAGGCGATCAGCATGCGCGGCGGGGCCACCACGGTGTTGTTGAGGGTATGGGGCAGGTATTTTTTGCCGTCGGCGCCATTAACGCGGATCTTGAGCCGGCGGGCCTGGGCGTCGCCCAGGTTGGAGCAGCTGCCCACCTCAAAGTATTTCTGCTGCCGGGGGCTCCAGGCCTCCACGTCGCAGCTCTTTACCTTCAGATCGGCCAGATCGCCGCTGCAGCATTCCAGGGTGCGCACGGGGATATCCATGCTGCGGAAGAATTCCACCGTCAGCTGCCACATGCGCTCGTACCATTTCATGCTGTCCTCGGGCTTGCAGACCACCACCATCTCCTGCTTTTCGAACTGGTGGATGCGGTACACGCCGCGCTCCTCGATGCCGTGGGCGCCCACCTCCTTGCGGAAGCAGGGGCTGTAGCTGGTCAGGGTCTGGGGCAGCTCGCTCTCGTTCAGTATCTGATCAATGAATTTGCCGATCATGCTGTGCTCGCTGGTGCCGATCAGGTACAGATCCTCGCCCTCGATCTTGTACATCATGTTTTCCATCTCGGCAAAGCTCATCACGCCGGTCACCACGTCGCCGTGGATCATGAAGGGCGGCACGTAATAGGTAAACCCGTGGTCGATCATGAAATCCCGGGCGTAGCTCAGGATGGCGCTGTGCAGCCGGGCGATATCGCCCTTTAAATAGTAAAAACCGTTGCCGCTGGTGCGCCGGGCGGCGTCCAGATCGATGCCGTTCAGCCGCTCCATGATGTCCACATGGTAGGGCACTTCCCAGGCCGGTACCACGGGCTCGCCGAAGCGCTCGTTTTCCACGTTCTGGCTGTCGTCCTTGCCGATGGGTACGCTGTCGTCGATGATCTGGGGGATCACCTGCATGCGCTTGAGGATCTCGGCCTTGTATTCGACTTCTTTGACCTCCAGGGCGGCCAGCTCATCCTGCATGTCCTTTACCTGCTGCTTGGCGGCCTCGGCCTCTTCCTTTTTGCCCTGGGCCATCAGCAGGCCGATCAGCTTGCTGATCCGGTTGCGCTCGCTGCGCAGAAAATCGGCCCGCTGGATCGCCTCGCGGTTCTTTTTATCCAGGTCGATCACTTCGTCCACCAGGGGCAGCTTGGCGTCCTGGAATTTCTTTTTGATGTTTTCGCGCACCAGGTCGGGATTGGTGCGGATCAGGTTGATGTCGATCATGATGGTTCCCTTTCTTTCCTTTATTATTATTACCGTTATAAACAGAAAAAACCCCCGTGCCCATCTCTGGGACGGAGGGATTCCGCGTTGCCACCCAGCTTGCGCGGGATTGCCGCGCCGCTCGTATGCGCTGTATGGGGCGTCCCCCCGCGGCTCCTCGCCGCGCGCTCCCGGGCGGAATAATGTCTGCCGACCGCCGCTTTCCACCTGCCAGCGGCTCTCTTTGCATCGGCGGGACGCATGTTCCCGTTCATCGCGATCAAAACCGATTATAGCATCCTTTCCATTAAAATGCAAGCGTTGGAGCAAATTGGGCGCGTTATTGGCAAACTGGAATGGGTCCAGGGCCCAAGCGGGTCCTGGCGCAGGTTTTAGGGCCGCGGAGGCCCTAACGTCTCCTCCCCCGCCGATTACGGTTTGTTTTATTTGAATCGCGCCCCATCCCCGTCATACGCCCGATACTTCGGTATCCAGGATCATCTTACGGCAATCGCGGCAGTAGGCGGCGGGGATCCACTGGTGGAAGAAGCCCTTTTCCACCCCGCTGAGCAGGCCCTGGCCGCCCAGACGGTCGGAGAAGCTGCGCTTTTTGTCCTTCTCCTGCCAGATCACAGCAGTGCGCACGTCGCAGCGGATGCTGCCTTCCTTCATTTCATGGCTGCAATACGGACAGAGCATTTTCATCCCTCCTTGGATGGGATCAGTATATACCGGGGGCCGCTTTCCGCCAAGAGGGAAGCGCCGGGAACCGCCTTTTTGCGGCCCGGCTGTCGTTTTGATGGGGCGGGAGCAGTCTTCATTTTTGCCGGCCGCTGTGGTATAATGCTTCTATATATAATAAGGATGTGATCCCTGTGAAAAAGCTGCTGCTCCTGGCGCTGCTGTGCCTGCTGCCCCTGGCCGCCCTTGCGGAGCCCGCCCGGGATGTGACCGGGCAGGCGCTGCTGGCCATCGATGGCAAGGATACCACCGGCGCCACGCTGCGGGACCGGGATTGGGAGACCGGCGTGGCGCTGCCCGGGGATATCGATCAGTATATCTGGGTCACCCCCGGGGAGGACGCCATCTCCTGCGTGTACGTGCAGTACGGGCCGGAGGTCAGCTCCCTGGCGGTGGAGATCTGGCGGGAGGATCGCTGGCGCACCGCGGCCTCCATCCGCAATACCGGCGGCCTGGCGGAAATGGCCCTGCGCTTCGCGCCCCAGAAGGAAACCTTCCGGCTGCATTTTGTCCCGGTTGAGCCCGGCCACCGCAGCTATATCCGGGAGCTGTACCTCTTTTCCCCCGGCGATACCGATTTTGATTACGTCCACGCCTGGCAGCTGCCCAGCGATCAGGCCGATATCCTGTTCATCTCCACCCATCCCGACGACGAGCTGCTCTGGTTCGGCGGGGCTATCCCCTCCTGCGCCAACGCCGGGCGGGATGTGCAGGTGGTGTGCCTGGCCTGCGATAATATCATCCGCCGGCAGGAATTGATCAACGGCCTCTGGCACTGCGGCGTGCGCCGGTATCCGGAGATCGGTATGCTGGTGGATATGCGCGCCGACCGGCAGAAGGCGCTCTGGTACTGGGGCGGCGAGGAGGCGGTGCTGGATCATTTTGTGCGCATGCTGCGCCAATACCGGCCCCGGGTGATCGTCACCCACGGGGAGGACGGCGAATCGGGCCATATCCAGCACCGGCTGTGCGCGGAGTTTGTGCAGCGCGCCCTGCCCCTGGCCGCCCAGGCCGAGTATAAGCCGGAGCTGGGCGCAGCCTGGCAGGTGCAGAAGCTCTACCTCCATGGCGGCGCGGCCCCCACGCTGCGGATGGATTGGGATCTGCCGCTCGAAAACCTTGGCGGAAAGACCGGCATGGAGATCGCCCGGGAGGCCTTCAAATGCCACGCCTCCCAGAACCACGTGCGCTATTGGGTGCAGGACCGGGGCGATCCCAACGACAGCACGGTGTACACCCTGGCCTATTCCGCCGTGGGCGCGGATATGGCAGGCGACGACTTTTTTGAAAATCTTCCCTGATAAAAAAACAGCGAAAATCGCCGCGGAGGGCGCGAAAACCCCTTCCGCGGCGATTTTTATCAAAAAAAGTTGCGGAGCGTCCGTTCGGCAAATGGGGGAAAATGGATGCTTATTGTGTGCAATTTTGAGAAGAAGCACAAGATATGGATCAAAACCCGAACATTCCATAAAACTGCTCAAAACAATGTCCGTAAAGGACAAAAAGTTTGAAAAAAAGCGAAAAAAACTTGAAAAAAGGTGTTGACAATT
>CADAHU010000129.1 GCA_902787835.1 uncultured Eubacteriales bacterium | reverse complement strand
GGGGAAATCCCTGAAAAATGAGCTTGTTCATTTTTCAGGGATTTCCTCTTTGTTCAGCGGTGCGCTTTGCGCACCGCGCGGCCAGCGAAGCTGGCCTTGTCCGGGAACGGTGGCAGGCGTTAAAGCCAGTTGGCGGAAAAGCCAGCAGCATTTACGGCGACAAAGCAGGTTTTCTGCTTCTCTTTTGACTCAAAAGAGAAGCGTATCCCTTTCCCCGTCAAATCCCAATTTGCAGATACCTTTCATGAATGCGGCCATCAAGGCGCGGGCCACATCATGGACTGATAGAGGAAGATCATCAGTGCCACGGGCAGGGTGCTGTCCAGGCGATCCATCATGCCGCCGTGGCCGGGAAAGATGGTGCCGTAATCCTTGATGCCGCAGTGGCGCTTGATCAGGGAGGCGTACAGATCGCCGATCATGCCGATCACGCCGCCCAGAAGGCCGATGATGACAAAGTGCCAGATCGGGGGCATCTGCTGGTTGGCTGCGCCGCCTGTGCAGGCGTACACGATGCCCCAGATCGCCAGGGCAGTGATCTCGCTGCCGACCAGGCTGCCCACCGCGCCGGCCACTGTTTTGTTGGGGCTGACGGCGGGGATCAGCTTGCGCCTGCCATAGCGGCTGCCCACAAAGTAGGCAAACATATCGCCCATATTGGGCACCAGGAAGGTGGTGCACAGCAGCATGACCTGCAGCCAGCGGTAGGGCGCGTTGATCTGCGCCAGCAGGCACATGCCGGGCAGGGATACGCTGAACAGCGGCAGCAGCGATACCGTGATATCCTCCAGCTGCGGCTCGCCGTGGAACAGCACATAGGTAATGGTGATCATGGAGGTCACCACCACGATGGGCAGCAGCAGCCGGTTATCGCCCAGCAGGATGATGGGGATGCTGAGGATGGTGGCCAGCCAGATGGGCCAGCGCACGTTCTGATGCCCTCTTGTCCTCAGGGCGCGCATCATCTCGTACAGAGCGATGCCGATGGCCAGGATAAAGAGGATGGAGGCGATCCATCCGCCGGCCCAGATGGCCAGCCCCAGGCCGACGATCAGTATGGCGCCGGTGATGATGCGGGTTTTTTTATTGCTTTTCATTCGTTCCGCCCTCCAAATCTCCGATCCCGTTTGCCAAAGGCGTCCAGCGCGGCGTGATAATCCGCCAGGGAGAAATCCGGCCAGAGCACGGCGGGAAAGGTCATTTCGGCATAGGCGCATTGGTACAAAAGGAAATTGCTCAGCCGCATCTCGCCGCTGGTGCGGATCAAAAGATCCACATCCGGCAGGCCGCGGGTATACAGCGCGTCCTCCAGATCGGCGGCGGTGATGGCCTCCGGGGCGATCTCGCCCGACTGCGCCTTGGCCGCCAGCGCTTTGACTGCCCGCAGCAGCTCGTCCCGGGCGCCATAGTTGATGGCGATGTTCAGCTTGAGCCCGGTATTGCGGCCCGTGCGCTCTTCCGCGGCGATCAGCGCCTGGCGCTGGGGCCCGGGCAGGCCGTCCTTATCGCCCAGAATGCGGATGCACACGTTTTTTTCGTCCAGCTCGTCAATCTCGCTGGTAAAATACTCCAGCAGCAGGCTCATCAGCGCGCTGACCTCGGCGGGGCTGCGCTTCCAGTTCTCGGTGGAAAAGGCGTACAGGGAAAGCGCCTCGATGCCGATATCGCTGCTTTCGCGGATGATGGCGCGCAGCGTTTCCGTGCCGCGCCGGTGCCCCTGGGCCACCTTCAGGGCGTGGGCCTTGGCCCAGCGGCCGTTGCCATCCATGATGATCGCCACGTGCCGGGGCAGTCTTTTTTGCTCGCTCATGCTTCCTCCCTGGGATCGCCATCCCGGAAATACGCCGCGATCAGCGTATTTTTCCGGAAAGCAATGACGCGCGGCGTAAAATCCGTCTGCGCCGCGCGTTCACCCGTATACAGTATGTCCGGTTCCTGGCCCGCGGCGCGGCAAATCGCCAGCGCCTGCTCCACGGGCAGCCCCAGACAGCGCTGCAGCGGAAAAGGGGAAAAATCCTTTTCTTCCGTCAAACTGCCATGATCTCCTTTTCTTTTTCAGCGGCGATCTTATCGATTTCCTTGATGGCGTTATCGGTGGATTTCTGCATCTCTTCCTCGGCCTTGCGCTGGTCGTCCTCGGTGATCAGGCTTTCCTTCTTGAGCTTTTTGAACTGCTCCATGGCGTCCCGGCGGATGTTGCGGCTGGCCACCTTGGCTTCCTCGGCGGTCTTGCGCACAACCTTGGTCAGATCGCGGCGGCGCTCCTCGGTGAGCTCCGGCACGATCAGGCGGATCACCCGGCCGTCGTTGCTGGGGTTCATGCCCAGGTCGCTCTTCTGGATGGCTTTTTCCACCAGGGGAATGGCTTTGGTATCCCACAGGCTGATCACCAGCATGCGCGGTTCGGGGGCAGAAATATTGCCCATCTGGTTCAGCGGGGTCTGGGTGCCGTAATAATCCACCACGATGCGGTCCAGAATCTGGGGATTGGCGCGGCCGGCGCGCAGCGAAGCCATATCCCGGCGGAAGCCCTCGCGGGTTTTGCCCATACGATCCTCGGCGTCTTTGATAATATCTTTGTATTCAGGCATGGTATTTCCTCCCATTCATATGGATTCCAAATGTTATTCTTATTTTACCGTGTTTTACGCAATATGGCAAGGCTTTTTTGCGTATTTATTCTTCCTCCGGCGGATCGGCCAGGGTGACCTTCAGCTTTTCCACCCGCATGCCCCGGGCCTCCAGCACCCGCACGGTATAGCGGTCAAAGGTGAAGCTGTCGCCCGCCCGGGGGAAGCGGTCCAGCTGCTCGGTGGCCCAGCCGCCCACGGTGTTGTATTCCGATTCAAAATCCTGCGGCTTGTAATCGCATTTATCAAACAGATCGTATATGTTGGCGTCGCCATCCACGATGAAGGTGTGCTCGTCGATGGGCACGATCTCGTCCTCCACCGCGTCGCGCTCATCGTAGATCTCGCCCACGATCTCCTCCATGATATCCTCCATGGTGAGCATGCCCAGGGTGCCGCCGTACTCGTCCACCACGATGGCGGCCTGGATGTGCCGGTCGCGGAACTCCTTGATGATGGAGGAGACCATGCGTGTTTTATGCACAAACAGCGGCGGCACCATCAGGTCGTCCAGCGTTACGCTTTGCCCGGCGGCGATGGCTTTGATCAGCTTTTTGGTGGAAAGGATACCGATGATGTTATCGATGGTCTCCTTGTATACCGGGATGCGGGTGTACTGCATCAGCTCGTCGCTGAGGGCGGGCACGCCATCCTCATAATCGATGGCCAGCAGATCCACCCGGGGGGTGAGCACCTCCATGGCCATGGTATCGGTGATCTCGATGGCGGAGCGGATCAATTCGCCCTCTTCCTCGGTAAATACACCCTCTTCCTCGATGTTATCCACCAGCTCCACCAGCTCCTCAGTGGTCACGTCGGGCGTTTCCTCCTTGGGCGTCCACAGGTGCTCAAACCGCTTTACCAGCCACTCCACCACGTCCACCACGGGCTTGAATACCGTCAGGGTGATCTTCATGGGGTAGGCAAACAGCCGGGCCAGGGTATCGGGAATGCTGCCGGCGGCGATCTTGGGCAGCGTCTCGCCAAAGACCAGCAGCAATGTGGTCATCACCGCCGAGGCGATGGCCGCGCCGTTCTTCAGGTTTAGCGCCCGGGCAAAGAGCATGGTCGCCGCGGAGGAACTGGCGATGTTGGCCAGGTTGT
This sequence comes from uncultured Eubacteriales bacterium, assembly GCA_902787835.1. Lineage (GTDB taxonomy): Bacteria > Bacillota > Clostridia > Christensenellales > Aristaeellaceae > SFMI01. The sequence goes on along the minus strand of CADAHU010000129.1, from coordinate 1,867 downwards.
TGCCCACCAGGATGGCGGACAGCGAGCGCACGTAATGATCGATGATGTGCAGCTCCAATTTGGCTACCTTGCTGCCCTCCTCCGCCGCCTTTTCCACGCGGAAGCGGTTGGCCTTGGCATAGGTGATCTCCGCCGAGGAGAAGAAGGCGGAAAGCAGGATAAACAGGGCGATCAGAACGCACAGAATGATGATGATCACAGGGCAGCGCCTCCCTTCGGGGCAGGCTTGGGCGCGCTGTCGTCCTCATCGTAGATTTCGCCCACGATCTCCTCCAGGATATCTTCCATGGTGATCATGCCCAGGGTATGGCCCTCGGCGTCCTGCACGATGGCCAGATGCTGCCGGCGGCCGGACATTCCCTCGAAGACCTCGCTGATCAGCATATCGGGCCGCACAAAATAGGGGCGGGTGATGTACTCGCGCAGGTCGAAGGGCTGATCGCCCATCAGCCGCCACAGGCAGCGCACCGACCGCGCCACGCCGATGATGCGATCGGGCGTGCCGTCATACACCGGGAAACGGGAGTATTTGTTCTCGATCAGCTTCTTTTTCAGCGCCTCGCGGTCCATATTGACCGGGATCGCCACCATGTTTTCTCGCCGGGTCATGACCTCGCCCGCCACGATATTGCCAAAATCGATGGCCGATTTGATGATATCGGATTCCTCGTGGTCAATGACGCCGTCCTCCTCCGCGCCGGAAACCATGGAGGCAAATTCATCCTCCGTTACGCTGGGCTGGCTGGCGGCATGGCGGCTGAGCCGGGCCTTGAAGAAATTGCCCAGGGCGGTCAGCACCACGGCGAAGGGCGTTAAAACCACCATAAAAATCTGTATGGCAAAAGAGGCCCACAGCATAAAGGCGTCGCTGTTGGCCTTGGCTATATTTTTCGGGATGGTTTCGCTGAAAAAGAAGATAAGCAGCGTCATTGCCACCGTGGCCACCAGGGAGCCGGAGTTTCCCATCCATTCCACCGCCATCATGGTGGCGACGGCGGCCGCGATGATATGCAGCACGTTGATGACGATCAGCAGCGTGACCACCGCGCGGTCAAACTGGTCCAATATCCAGACCGCCCGCTGGGCGCGCTTGTTTCCGGCATCCGCAAGCACCTGCATGCGGATCCGGTTGCAGAAGGACAGCGCCGTTTCAGCGCCGGAAAAAAATCCGCCTGCGAGGATCAGAAAAATTAAAAGCAAACTTCGTGGGACCGCGTCGTCCATAGACCGTATTCACTATCCTTTTATAAAAATCGTGCGAAACAATGCACGTGCCTATTATGCCATAAACCCGGTACAATTGCAAGGGGCAGCGCTTGCTGTGACGGGGAAGAAAGCCGCCGGAACAGAAAAAAATATTTTCCTTTTGAACATTTGGCCCGCTTTTCCGCGTCTAATCAATGGAGGGGGATCAGGGATGCAAAGAAAGCGCGCCAATATCGTCATCGTGCAAAAGATCAATCCCCGGTTCAAAGGGCTGTCCATCCGCTTCCGGCGGGACAGGATCACCGGCGAGCCTTCGCTGGTCTGCATATGGCCCGGGGGAATGCTGATGATCGGCATTGCCCATCCGGTGCCGGAGCTGCAATCTACTGATTAAAGCAAGACAAACCGTAATTGGCGGGGGAAGGATGCGAACGGGGGCGTTCCTTCTTGGAGCCCAAGAAGGAACCGAAGAAGGCTGCGTTTGTCGCCGCTGCTGTTGCTCAATGGTCCGCCAACAAGATTTTACGCTGTCCACCGCACCCGGGCAGGGCGGCAAAGCCGCCCAACCTGTGCGCAAAGCGCACAGGGAAAAGCCTGAAAATTACCGAAAAACAAGCTCGCTTGTTTTATCGGAAATTTTCAGGCTTTTCTTATGCCCGGG
>CADAHU010000128.1 GCA_902787835.1 uncultured Eubacteriales bacterium | reverse complement strand
CGCTTTGCGCACCGCGCGGCCAGCGAAGCTGGCCTTGCCCGGGGCCTTCCGGCCCGCCCTCCGCTGAAAACCGGCCCAAGGGCAGGTTTTCCGGGCGCTGCGGGCCCGGGAACGGTGGCAGGCGTTAAAACCTGTTGGTGGAAAATCCCGCAGCATTTACGGCGACAAACGCAGCCTTCTTCGGTTCCTTCTTGGGCTCCAAGAAGGAACGCCCCCGTTCGTCCCCTCTCCGTCAAATTCCAGTTTGCAGATACTGCTCTTAATCCGCCGTGCCGATGCCGATCATGCCGGTGACCTCGCGCATCAGCGAGCGGTTGACGTTGGGCTTTTTGTTGACCGCTTGGCCCATGAAGTACAGCAGGGTGGTGCGGCCGCCATCCAGGTTGAAGGCGTGCTTTACGCCCTTCTGCTGCATCATATCCACCATCCACTGCATCTTGACGCCGGTACGGCTGTCGTGATCGCTATTCCTCCGCCAGGGTGCGGGAGGAGGGGCTGTACAGCCGCTGGTTGACCTCGCCGTCGCGCAGCAGGATGGGACCGAAGCAGTAGGTGTGCAGCACGCCCATGTTCAGATAATCCTGGGCGTCATGCTCCTCGGGATAGTAAACCTCGATGCTGCCGTCCGGATAGTAGGCCAGGATATCCAGAGGCGGAAAATCATAATAGCTTTCGTCCGGCATGGCGTCGGCGCGCACGTTGCCATTGCGGATCACCACGCCCTGCTGGTATTTGGTATCGCCGTCATGATGGCGCTTGTACCAGCGGTAGCCAAAGTTATCGTCGGTGATCGCCAGGATGGCGCTGCCCCGGTCGGCGATGGTCATGCCATCCTCAAAGTTGTGCCCCTCCTCCCGGTTGCCCTGGGACATGAGCGGCTGCCAGACGATGCTGGGCTTGCAGAAGATCTCGGTCTCATACCAGCTCATATCGGTGTAGCGGGGGTTGGTATAGCGGACGATCTCGATATGCAGCTCCTGATCGATATAATACCAATAGCCGTGCTCGTAATCGCTGTATACGAAGGGCACTGCGCCGGTATCGGCCAGGTAGCCCTCCGCGTCCAGCTCCGGCAGCTCCACGGTAAAGGGCGTGGCCACGCCGCCGCTGGAGACCTGGCGGCTGCCCAGCAGCTCCACCTGCTGCGCAACGGTCAGGATGCCGTCCGCGGTCTGGCCCAGGCTCTGCTGGAACTGGCTGACCCGGTCGGCCATGCCGGCGTTGTATACGCCGTTGAAATCGTCATTGCGGTAGTACCCCAGCTTTAATAGCCCGCGCTTGGCGGCCAGCACGTCGTCGCCGTAGTTTTCCGTCGACAGCGTACGGTATTGCCCGTCGCCGCCCGTGCCCTCGGCGGGAAGCTCCGCATTGGGGTTGATCCGCTGGCCGTCGGCCATCACGGCGGCGTCGCTGAACAGCACCGCCTGGGTATAGGCGTCAGCCACGCCGGTGACCTGCAGGCCGTTCATATACTGAAAGTTTTCGATCACCGGCTGGGCGGACTCGTTGAATACGTCGTTCAGGGCGGTGGTGCGGTAATAGCCCAGATCATAGAGCCGGAGTTTGAGCGCCTTTACGTCATCGCCCGAGCTGCCGGATTTGAGCATGCGGTAGGTCTGCTCGGCGGCGGCGGGGGAGAGGAGCAGCAGCACCAGCGCTGCAATCAGCGCAAACGCACGTTTTTTCATTACTTTAACCACTTTCCCGCGCTCAGGGATTCGCCGGTAAAGAAGGCGTCCACGAATTCCAGGCGCTGTTTCATGTATTCGCCGATGTATTGCAGCTCGGCCTCGGGGCGGAAGGAGAAGGTATCCTTAAAGCTGGGCCAGGCCGCCGCCTCCCGGGACCATGCGCCGCTCAGGTCCAGCTGATCGTAATAATACTGGAACAGGCCCATGATATGATCGTAGGAGAACACGGTATCCTTGTACTGCTGCCATTTTTGACGGCACAGATCGCAGAAGCCGCCGGCGTTGTATTTGACCAGCCACTCAAACAGGTGATTGCTGCTGATGATATCCACCTCGCGCTTGCTGGCGTCGTTGCGGCGGGCAAAGGAGCCGTCCATATCCCAGGGGATCAGCCGCCAGCGCGGATCCTCGGTTTTGTCATCCAGCACAAAATACAGGTTTTTGATCATGTTGCCGGTGGCGCCGGTGGCGGTGATGTATACGTAATAGGCGGCAAAGTTATCGATATCGATATAATCGCCGATGTGGGCCGTAAACTCCGCGCTGTCGGAGGAGATGGCGAAGCGCAGGAACCGGTAAAAGACATCCCAGTCACTGGCTTGCATATCGCCGGGCTTGGGATACTTGAGCTCCATATTGTACCAGAGCTCGCTGTCGCCGGGCAGATTTTTGCCCAGGGTGGAAAAATCCATCAGGTTTACGCCGCTGGCCTCAGCCTGCACCGAGCGCACGATCTGCCCGTTGGTCTTATCGATGCCCACCTGCTTGCGGTCCAGCCGCTCATTCAGGCAGTACAGGCCGATGTAGCGGCCATTCATATAGACCTCGCAGAAGGCGCCCTCGATGGCGCCGGAGCGGCTGCTGTCCCAGGGCAGGGTATAATACTCGTCCCACAGGTCCATGGCCACGGTGTTGCGCAGGCGGATCATATCGTTCATGGCGCCGCACAGGATCCAGTCGTCATCGCTGCGCAGGCCCAAAAGATTGGTCTTGTATTTTTCGCCGTTCTGCCACAGATGCACGGTATAATTGTGCTTTTTGTAGTTCAGGCTGCTCTGCCCGCGGTAGCCGATGGTGATCTCATAGGCCTCCACGGGGTTCGCGTGGCCGTGCAGGGCGTAATCCGGATCGTAGACCGTCATGGTGCCGGGCACCTGGTTTTCGTATAAATCGCTGCCGGTGTAATCCACAAATACCAGCGGCAGGGAGGACAGCTGCAGGTGCAGCACGGAGCGCTTGTTTTTGCTGGCCAATTGCACGGTGATATCGGTTCCCAGGGGCACCTCCACGGGGCTGCCGGCGGAGAGCAGCTGGCCGTTGATCTCGATGGTGGTCCATTCGCCGGCATAGGGGAAATCGATGATCACATCGCCGCCCAGTGCGCTCACCGGGCACAGGTAGGTTACCGCAGCGCCGGTCTGGCTGTCCTTGAGCGCTTTCATGCCGTTGATGACGGGCGCGGTCAGATCGCGCTCATAGGCGCGGCCGTCCTTTTTGTAAGGGGTATTGCCGTTGGTGGGCGTCGCCGCGCCCAGGGTCAGCGTAACGGTGCCGGTTTCGGCCAGCGCGCCGCAGGCCACCGACAGGCACAGAAGAAATCCCAGGATGATCAGGATACGTTTCAAGACCAATTCCTCGCTTTTGTTTAATCATCATCATGATACACGATGGCGCGGAAAGTTGCAACCCGCGCCGCCCGTATAATCAGAAGAAAAGAGGCAAAACGCCTCTTTTATTGTGAAAAATGATTACTTCTGGGTGATAACGCCCTGGGCGACCTCCTGGGTGCCCTTGGAGTTGACGGTTTTGCCCTCGGCGGCTACGGCGATGCTGCCGCCGGATACCGTCACATCCTGCTGGCCCTGGATGGCGTCGTCCCCGGCGGTGATATCCAGCGTGCCGCCGCAGATATAGATGTAGCCCTTGCCGGGTTCCTCGGCGTTATCGGCCTTGATAGCGTCCTTGCCGGCGGTCAGGGTGATCACGCCGTCGGCGATCGCCACAGAATCGTTGCCCTTCAGGGCGTTCTTGGGGGCGGTGACGGTGATGGCGCCGGAGAGGATCTTGAGATCGTTCTTGCAGCCGATGCCGTTGTTGTTCTGGCCGTTGACGATCAGCGCGCCGCTGCCGTTGATGGTCAGGTCGTCCCGGCTGCAGATGCAGGCGTTGGGCGCTTTTTCAAACTCGCGGGTGTACACGGCGGCGTCGGTAAAGGTGTTCACGCTGCCGGGGGCCAGGGTCAGGCTGACCTTATCGGCGCTGATCACATATAGCGGGGCGGAATCCAGGCAGGTCAGCGTCAGGCCGCCCAGCACCAGCTGCGCCTTTTCGGCCTTATCGATCTCCACCACGATCTGTCCGTTCTCGCAGGCGCCGGAAAGCATGTAGGTGCCGGGGGCCACGATGCGCACCATGGTGCCGTCCACCTCCACGCCGCTGCCGTTCACCAGCACGCCGTCGTTGTTAAAGGTGATGATCACCGCCTCGGTCCAGTTGTCGCGCTGATCAAAATTGGTAAAAACGCCGTCATAGCTGGCGGCCAGCGCGGGCACTACGCCCAGCAGGCACAGGGCCAGCACGAGGGTAATCAGCTTCTTCATGGCAAGCATTCCTCCAGTAAGATAAATCCCGTATATCATACCATTTTTGCGGGGGAAAAGCAAGCCGCGGCGGGGCTTACGGGATGACGGCAGTGCGAATAAAGTGTAAATTTTTTGCTTTTCCGCCATTGTGCGCATATATATTCCATGCTATACTGAAGTGTAAGCGAGCAAATGAAGGAGGGCTGGCGTTTTGTTTGCCAAACTGAAGGAGCTTTTTACGCCCCGGGATATGAGCCAGGGAACGCCCTGGAAGCGCATTGCGGAATTTGCTTTCCCCATGCTGATCGGCAACTTTGCCCAGCAGCTGTATAATACCGTGGACGCCGTGGTGATCGGCCGCAGCCGCTGGGGCTATACCGCCCTGGGCGCGGTGGGCAACGCCATGCCGGTGCTGAACCTGCTGCTGGCGCTGTTTGTGGGCATCGCCACCGGCGCAGGCATTCTGGTGGCCCAGTATTTCGGCGCCCGGGACGCCAAGGGCCTGAGCAAAACCATCGGCAACTGCATCACGGTGACCGCCATCGCCAGCGCCATCATTATGATCGTCGGCCCCCTGATCACCGGCCCGCTGCTGAAGGCCGTGGGCACCCTGGACAGCATGTATGATGGCTGCCGGGATTATCTGAACATCTATTTCTGGGGCATCGCCGGGTTTTTCTATTATAATATCCTGGCCGGCGTGCTCCGCGGCCTGGGCGATTCGCTGTCCGCCCTGGGCTTCCTGCTGCTGACCTCGGCGCTCAACGTGGTGCTGGATCTGGCCTTTGTGGATAAGATGGGCGTGGCTGGCGTGGCGCTGGCCACGGTGCTGGCGCAGTTTGTATCGGCCATCCTGTGCTTCGTCAAGCTGCTGCGGCTTAAAAAGCTCTTTGTACTGCGCCGGGAGGATCTGAAGATCGACGGCCATTATCTCAAGTGGATCGTAAAGCTGGGCGTGCCCAGCGGCCTCAACCAGGCGCTGTTCTCCTGCGCCATGATGGTGGTGCAGCGGCTGATCAACGGCTTTGGCAGCGATATGTTTATCGCCTGCAACGTGATGGTCATGCGCGTGGACGGCTATGCCATGCTGCCCAACTTCAGCTTCGGCCAGGCCATGAGCACTTATGCCGGGCAGAACCTGGGCGCGCGCAAGCTGGATCGCCTGGGCATCGGCACTCGGCAGGGGCTGATCATGTCGCTGGTCACGGCGCTGGTGCTCACGCCCCTGGTGCTGCTGTTTGGCCCGCAGCTGATGGGCCTGTTCACCTCCGAGCCGGAGCTGATCGATATGTCCATGGGCATGATGTATATCCTGGCCGCGGGCTATGTGGCCATGGCGGTCACCCAGGTGCTCAGCGGCGTCATGCGCGGTGCGGGCGATACCATGACCCCCATGTGGATTACCCTGGGCACCACCATCGGCATGCGCCTGCCCCTGGCCTACGGGCTGGTGGCCTATACGCGCAGCCAGGGCGCGCCGGTGCTGACCCAGCAGCGCATGGTGTTCGTTTCCCTTTTGATCAGCTGGCTCATGGGCCTGGTCATCACCACCATCCTGTACAAGCGCGGCGTATGGCGCAAGAAGCAGGTGGAGCCCATTGAGCGGGAAATGAAGGCGCAAAATAAGCAATAAAATGAGATTTGACGGGAAGAAGGGTACGTTTAGAGGCCTCCGCGGCCTCTAAAACTCTGCGCCAAAGGACTTCGTCCTCTGGACTCCAATGGGCGAACCAGCTTGAATTGAAAACCAAACTTGTTTCCGCCAGCTTGGTTAAGTCGCCAAGCGAGTTCCCGGACAACCAGAACACAGGAAAAATCCCGCAAAACCAAGCTTGCTCGGTTTTGCG
>CADAHU010000127.1:4873-13448 GCA_902787835.1 uncultured Eubacteriales bacterium | reverse complement strand
AACACAAACAACACTCCCAACGCTCTCTCAAGCAACAGGAGCGGACTCAAACTGCCCTTTCTGCTTCTCTTTCCGGCGCGGAAAGAGAAGGCTCCCGTTCGTACCCCTTTCCCCGCCAAATCCCAGTTTGCCGCTTTGCTGATCCTGATAAAATCAGCCCGCCAGAACGGATTTTTTCTCTGGGAGGAATTGACAGCGGCAGTGCAAGCTCGTATAATAAATAAGGATCATATGCCCGGTAGGCAAGGCTACCGCAGGGATACGGGCTGCTGCCGCGACAGGGTGGAGACACCCCAAGCAGGTGTGAGCAGGCGATGTCGAAAAAAAGCAAGGCATCGCTTAACGCAGCTTCATTGCCCGGCGATGCTGAAGCTTGTACGGTAGCGAATGAAAGCGTTGTTCGCCGTGCCGTCCCTATCGGGAATGGTACGGTATATTTTTATGAAAAAGGAGGGCCTTATGGACAGTGGCACTACCAGCGCGGGCACGGACGTAGGACGAAGAAGCTTTGCGGCACTGCTCCAAGGGGCCGCCGCATAGAGCCTTTATCGCGTTTGTGCCTTCCCTGGCCGAAAAATCATTACGGAGGGAAGGAAAAATGTCAGAACTGAATAACGCCATGCTGACCACGGTGGAAAAGCTGTGGGAGGATAAAAAGTACAATACCCTGCGGGACGTGCTGAGCACCATGCAGCCCGCCCAGGTATCCGATCTGCTGGCCGAGCTGCCGGAAAACGCCCCGGCCATGCTGTTCCGCCTGATGCCCAAGGAGCTGGCGGCGGATACCTTTGTGGAGATGGAAGCCGATATGCAGGAGAAGCTGATTAAAAGCTTTTCCGATACCGAGCTGAAGAGCGTGCTGGACGAATTGTACATGGACGATGCCGTGGACCTGGTGGAGGAAATGCCCGCCAACGTGGTGCGGCGTATCCTGTCTCAGGCCGACCCGGAAATGCGCAAGAGCATCAACGAATTGCTCAAGTACCCCGAGGACAGCGCCGGCAGCATCATGACCACGGAGTTCGTGGCCCTGCTGCCGCACCTGACGGCCGCCGACGCCATCACCTCCATCCGGCGCACCGGCATGGATAAGGAGACCGTCAACACCTGCTACGTCATCGACCAGTACCGCAAGCTGCTGGGCGTGGTCACCCTGCGCACCATCGTGATGGCGCGGGAGGACCAGACCATGGAAGAGCTGATGGAGGAAAACGTGGTCTCCGTCAGCACCCTGGAGGACCAGGAAACCGTGGCCCGCATGTTCAGCGATTATAACCTGAACGTGCTGCCCGTGGTGGATAAGGAAAACCGTATGGTGGGCATCGTCACCGTTGACGACGCCATCGACGTTATGGAAGAAGAGGCCACCGAGGACATCAGCAAGATGGCCGCCATCACGCCCACCGATAAACCCTACCTGAAAACATCCGTTTTTACCTTATATAAAAGCCGCATCCCCTGGCTGCTGCTGCTGATGCTGAGCGCCACCTTTACCGGCATGATCATCACGCACTTTGAGAGCACGCTCAGCTTTTCCATCTACCTGACCGCCGCTATCCCCATGCTGATGGATACCGGCGGTAACTGCGGCAGCCAAAGCTCGGTTACGGTGATCCGCGCCCTGAGCCTGGGCGAGCTGCACTTTACCGATCTGATCCGCGTCTGGTGGAAGGAGCTGCGCGTGGCGCTGATGTGCAGCGTGACCCTGGCCACGGCCAACTTTATCAAGCTGATTCTGGTGGAGGGCGTGCCGTCGCTGATTGCCATGACGATCTGCCTGACGCTGCTTTCCGCCGTGGTGATCGCCAAATTTGTGGGCTGCACCCTGCCCCTGCTGGCCGATAAGCTGGGGTTTGACCCGGCGGTCATGGCCAGCCCCTTCATCACCACCATCGTGGACGCCCTGAGCCTGCTGATCTTCTGCGGCTTTGCGGGCATGCTGCTGACGGGTACCGCCGCATGACGAAAGGACACAAGGCCATATTCCTGGATATCGACGGTACGCTGAGCTGGCACGGCGCCGCGCCCTGCGATGCCGATATCGCCGCCATGCGCCGGGCGCGGGACGCGGGGCACGCTGTGCTGATCAATACCGGCCGCAGTCAGGGCATCCTGCCCGAGGCCATGCTGGGCGTGGACTGGCTGGATGGATACCTCTGCGGCTGCGGAACGCAATTGCTGATGCACGGGCAGGAGATCTTTGGCGGCACGCTGGATCGCCCGCTGCTGCGGGAGGTGGCCCGGCATTTTCTGCAGGAGCAGGGCCGCTGCTGCCTCTTTGAAGCGGAGCAGGGCGCGTACCTGATCCAGTGCGGCACCGATTTTAATCCCTGGCTCACCGCGCTGCCGGTTACGAAGGAAGACGATTTTGAAACCCGCTATCCCCACGCGCGGATCACCAAGCTGACGCTGTACGGCAGCTTTACCCCCGCCGAGGAGGCGCTGTATCATGGCCGGCTGGAGCCGGTGATCCAGAGCAGCGGGCTCTGGTACGAGGCCATCCTGCCGGGCCGCGGTAAGGGCGTTGGATTGCGCCGGGTTTGCCAGGCGCTGGAGATCCCCGTGGAAAACAGCATCGCCATCGGCGACAGCGATAACGATCTGGATATGTTTGCCCATGCCGGCGTCGCCGTGGCCATGGCTGAATCCAGCCCCACCGCGCTGCGCGCCGCCCGGTACAAAACGGGCCGCTGCGGCGAGGGCGGCGTGGCCCAGGCCATCCGCGCGCTGGTCTTCGGCGAAGGCGCGCTGGAGAGGGCAGACGAAAAATAAACACCTGCAAATTGGGATTTGGCGGGGAGGGATACGTTAGAGGCCTCCGCGGCCTCTAAAACTCTGCGCCAAAGGACCTTCGGGTCCGGGGCCTTCCGGCCCGCCCTCGCTAAAAATGATCCACTGTTTCCGCCAGCTTGGTTAAGTCGCCAAGCGAGTTCCCGGACAACCAGAACACAGGAAAAATCCCGCAAAACCAAGCTTGCTCGGTTTTGCGGGATTTTTTCCTGTGTTCAGCGGTGCGCTTTGCGCACCGCGCGGCCAGCGAAGCTGGCCTTGTCCGGGAACGGTTGCAGGCGTTAAAGCCTGTTGGCGTATATCCTGCAGCATTTACGGCGACAGCGCAGCCTTCTTCGGTTCCTTCTTGGGCTCCAAGAAGGAACGTCCCCGTTCGTACCCCTTCTCCCCGTCAAATTCCAATTTGTTTGCCTATTACCGCTCAAAAACCAGCATAAAAACCGCAGGGAACCCGGTTTGCCGGATCCCCTGCGGTTTTTATGATTGTGGAATTATACGTGCCAGATGTTCTCCGCGTACTGACGGACGGAACGATCTGCGCTGAAGTGGCCGGCCCCGGCGATGTTTTTGAGGCACTTGACGGCAAAGCCGCGGGGATCGTTCTTGTAATCGCTGTACGCGCGCAGGCGGGCTTCCATATAGCTGGCATAGTCCAGCAGCAGGAAATGATGATCGGCGCGGTGCCAGCTGGCGCCGTGGAGCAGCGCGCCATGCAGCTCGGCCAGGGCATCATCATAGGGGCAGATGCTGCCGTCCACCAGCGCGTCGATGGCGCGGCGCAGATGCTCGTTGCTGTTGTAGATATCCATGGGATTGTAGCTGTCGCGGATGGCGTCGATCTCGTGGGCCAGAGCGCCGAAGATGTACTCGTTCTCCACGCCGGCCTTCTGGGCGATCTCGATGTTGGCGCCGTCCATGGTGCCCAGGGTCACCGCGCCGTTGAGCATCAGCTTCATGTTGCCGGTGCCGCTGGCCTCGGTGCCCGCAGGGGAAATCTGCTGGCTGATATCGGCGGCGGGAATGATGCGCTCGGCGTAAGAGCAGTTGTAGTTCTGCACAAACACCACGCGCAGCAGGCCGTTCACATCGGGATCATTGTTGATCTTATCGGCCACCTTGTTGCAGAAGTAGATGATGGCCTTGGCGCGGGCGTAGCCGGCGGCGGCCTTGGCGCCAAAGATCACGGCAGTGGGCTGGAAGGCGGCGCGGAAGGCCGGATCCCCCTTGAGCCGATGGTAGATATCCACCAGGGAAATGGCGTTCATCAGCTGGCGCTTGTACTCATGCAGACGCTTGACCTGCACATCGAACAGGAACTCCGGCGGCAGGGTGATGCCCTCGTGCTTTTGGATATAGGCAGAGAGCTGGCGCTTCTTTTCGCGCTTGACCTCCATAAACTGATCGATCAGCTGATCGTTGATCTTGAGATCAGCCAGGCGGTCCAGATGGGTCAGGAAATCATCGGTATCCAGGTTCTTGGCCAGCACATCGGTGAGCTCGCGGTTGCACACACCCAGCCAGCGCCGGGGGGTGACGCCGTTGGTCACGTTCTGGATGCGGTCGGGATAAGCGCGGTGCCAGTCGGCCAGCACATGATCCTTCAGGATCTGGGTGTGCAGCTCGGCCACGCCGTTGGTGCAGTGAGTGCAGGCCACGGCCATATTGGCCATATGGATGCTGCCGTTCTCCACGATGTACAGCCCGGGATGTCCCTGGGCGCGCAGGCGGCGGTCCAGCTCATGGATGATGGGCACCAGATCGGGGGCCACCTCGTTCATCAGATCCTCGCTCCAGCACTCCAGCGCCTCGGGCATAACGGTGTGGTTGGTGTAGGCAAAGGCGTCGAAGGCCAGCTGCTGGGCCTCGTCAAAGCTCATGCCCTCCCTGAGCATCAGGCGGATGAACTCCGGAATGGACATGACGGGATGGGTATCATTCAGCTGGATGGCAAAGGTCTCGGCAAACTTTTTATGATCGGGGCACTGGCGCAGCAGATCCTGGATGGTGGCGCTGCACAGCAGATACTGCTGGCGCAGGCGCAGGGCCTTGCCGGCGCGCTTGCTGTCGCCGGGATAGAGCAGGGTGGTAAAGTCCGAAGCGCGCACGGCGTCCTCGGAGGCCTTGGCGTAATCCTGATCATTGAAGGCCAGCATGTTGATGGGCGCGATGGGCTCCGCGCGCCACAGGCGCAGGGTGCGGATCTTGCCCTCCATGCCGATGACCGGCATATCGTAGGGAACGGCGTTTACCGAGAAGCCGGCAAAATCCACCACCACCGATTCATACTCGCGGCGGACGCACCAGGGATCGCCATGGGCGGTCCAATCGTCCGGGCTCTCCACCTGGCGGCCGTTCTCAAAGCTCTGCTTGAACAGGCCGAAGCGGTAATACAGGCCATAGCCGGTCAGCGGGATATCGTGGGTGGCGGCGGCGTCCAGATAGCAGGCAGCCAGACGGCCCAGGCCGCCGTTGCCCAGCGCGGCATCCTCTATATCCTCCATATCGCTCAGGTGCGCGCCCTGGGCGGAGAGGACTTTTTCCATCTCATCGTACAGATCCAGGCATACCAGGTTGTTATGCCACAGGCGGCCCATCAGCCATTCGGCGCTGATATAGCAGGCGCGGCGGCGGGTGCGCAGCTCGCGTTCATCCTCGGTCCAGCGGGGCGCAATGGACAGGTTGATGGCCTGAGACACGGCATAATGCAGCTGAAAATCCTGGGCCTTATCGGGCGAGCACTGATAGCGCGCGTGCAGGAAGCGCTGCAGGTCAAAGTTGATATGGGTTGGATCAAAATGATAATGACGCTTCATCAGAACAACTCCTTGATAGAATGAAAGGCAAGTGCCGTTGGTCATTATATCATGATTATAAGGCAAAAGGGAATACCCAATCGGACAATTTATCCGGGAAATTGCGAAAAAAAGCAGAAAATGTGTGGCTTTTTTCGGGCCATTGTTCACATTTTCTGCTTTGCGCTTCCATCACGCCGGAATGATCGTTCGGCTTACAGGCGTCCGCTGCTCTCCACCAGGGAGCGGATCCGGGCGGCCAGATCATCGGTCAGCGCCGCGCCGTCCAGGCGATAGCGCCAGTTGCCGCCGCCCACGGTGCCGGGCAGGTTCATGCGCGCCTCGGTGCCCAGGCACAGGAAATCCTGGATGGGCGCCACAGCGGTATTGGCCCGGCTGTTGAACACCGTTTTGAGCATGGCCCATACCACGGTGCCATCGTCCACCGGCCCCAGCGCCTGCCGGGCGGCTTCCTTTACATATTCCTCCCGGGTCTGCCACCAGCCCAGGGTGGTATCGTTATCATGGGTGCCGGTATAGGCCACGCAGTTTTCGGTAATGTTGCGCAGGTCGTGGGGGTTCTCCAGCCCGCCGCCGTCAAAGCTGAACTGCAGCACCTTCATGCCGGGATAGCCGCAGAACTTGAGCAGATCGGTAACGCGCTCGTTCACCGCGCCCAGATCCTCCGCCACGATATCCACCTCGGGCACCTTCTCCTTCACCTGGGCGAAGAAGGCCTTGCCCGGGCCGGGCACCCAGTGGCCCTTGCGGGCGTTGGGCGCGCCATACTTGACGGAGTAATAGTTGGCGAAGCCGATAAAGTGATCGATGCGCACGCTGTCATACAGCTGACCCATGGCCTTCAGGCGGTCCATCCAGAACTTGTAGCCGTGGGCCTTCAGGCTGCTCCAATGATACAGCGGGTTGCCCCACAGCTGGCCGTCCTCGCTGAAATAATCCGGCGGCACGCCCGCCACCCGGCGGGGATGCCGGGTCTCGTCCAGCTGGAAGTATTCATAGTTGGCCCATACGTCGCTGCTGTCCTCGGCCACGTAAATGGGCATATCCCCCAGGATGCTGACGCCGTGCAGGCTGGCGTAATCCCGCACCCGCTGCCACTGCTCCCGGAACAGGAACTGCAGGAACATGTAGTATTCCACGTCCTCCTTGAGCAGCTTCTCGTATTTTTTCATGGCGGCGGGCTTGCGCAGGCGGATATCCTGATCCGGCCAATCCATCCAGCTGATCTGGTCAAAATGCTGCTTGATGGCCATAAACAGGGCGTAATCGTGCAGCCAGGGCCATTGCTTGCACCAGACCGCGAAGGCGCGCTTGCGCTTGAGGCCGTCCCGGCTGTCGGCAAAGGCCTGGCGCAGCCAGCGGTCCTTCTGAGGCCGTACCGATTCAAAATCCACCTGGGGCAGCTTTTCCACCGGGTCGGGGGTATACTCCTTCAGCCAGCCGTCCCGGTGCAATGTCTCCAGGTCGATCAGGTAGGGATTGCCCGCCAGGGCGCAGGTGCTCTGGTAAGGCGATTCGCCGTAGCCCGTGGGGCCCACCGGCAGCACCTGCCACAGGCGCACGCCCGCTTTTTGCAGATAATCGATCCATTCAAAGGCGCCCTGGCCCAGCGTGCCGATGCCCTCCGGCCCGGGCAGCGAGGTGACGTGCAGCAGCACGCCCGCGCGGCGTATATTGCTATTGCTCATGGTTTTCTCCTTTGCGCGTTTGATCCCCTCTATTGTAGCGGAAAGAGCGCGCCCTGTAAATATAAAAAAAACGTAAATTTTGTTATGAAATCATCAAATATTCCGTCAAATATGTTATAATCAGCAAAAAGGAGGAAGCTTGCCATGAAAAAATGCGTATTCGCGCTGCTTCTCTGTCTGCTGCTGATGACCGCCGCCCTGGCCGAGGATGCCATCACCTGCACCCAGGTGGGCCGCCAGGCCGTGGACCGCGGCGGTGATACCACCGAGGTCGCCATCATGCGGCTGGATTTTGCCGGGGAAAATATCCCCAGCCTGTACGCGCTGACCTGCTGCCCCTGGCTGTATGCGGAGGGCCAGGGCTGGAGCCTGGAGGACGTGAACTTTGACAGCCACGAGGACCTGGTGCTGGTGACCGAGAACGGCGCCTCCAACACCCTCTACACTTTTTATCTGTGGGATGCGGAAGCCGGCGCTTATGCCTGGTGCGGCGGCGAGGAAGTATGGAACTATCAGCTCTACCCCGCCCAGGGCATCGTGCGCAGCTACGCCACCAACGGCTGGGCCGGCCTGCTGCATGAAAACCGCGTCTACGCCTGGGACGCCACCGGCCGCAGCCTGACCCTGCTGCGCAGCTCCGAATGGAGCACGCTGGTGGAGACCGGCAGCGAAACGGTGGACGGCCGCATGGTCTACACCGAGCGCTACGATGATTCCACGGTGGTGGAGACCTATATCGATCATACCACCGGCGATATCGCCACTTCCTCTTTCCCCGCCAATCAGTATGAGAACGAGCAGTTCCTGGCGGAGCGCTTCCTGGCCGAGGATGATTTTCTGGGCCTGGAGGTAGAGGCCGAGGATATGGGCGACGGAAGCAACGGCTGATCGCTTTATACCACATCAGGGGTGGAGGATTTCCGTCCCTTTTTTCATGCCGTAAAATCGCAAAAACGCCATTGAATTCGCTCCTTCTTTTCTTTACGTAAAGCAAATCGCCGCGTTTTTATACCAGTCTTCACGTTAAAGATATATACAAATTGGGATTTGACAGGGAGGGGGGGGGGACGAACGAGGGCGTTCCTTCTTGGAGCCCAAGAAGGAACCGAAGAAGGCTGCGTTTGTCGCCGCTCCTGCTGCGGGCTTTTCCGCCAACAGGTTTTAACGCCTGCAGCCGTTCCCGGACAAGGCCAGCTTCGCTGGCCGCGCGGTGCGCAAAGCGCACCGCTGAACACAGAAAAAATCCCGCAAAACCGAGCAAGCTTGGTTTTGCGGGATTTTTCC
>CADAHU010000127.1:0-4834 GCA_902787835.1 uncultured Eubacteriales bacterium | reverse complement strand
TCGCCCGTTGGAGTCCAGAGGACGAAGTCCTTTGGCGCAGAGTTTTAGAGGCCGCGGAGGCCTCTAAACGTACCCCCCTCCCCGCCAAATCCCAATTTGTCTGCCCAATAAAAGAAAAATCTGTCCGTAAATCTCGGCATTCTCCCGCAAAAAGGCAGCAAAAAACGGAAGCGCTTTTTCAAACGCTTCCGTCTGGTATACCGATGGGATATTACTCGCGGCCGGCTTCCTTGATCTTGGCAGCCTTGCCCTGCAGACCGCGCAGGTAATACAGCTTCGCACGGCGCACCTTGCCCTTGCGGATGACCTCGATATGGTCGACGCGGGGGCTGTGCAGCGGGAACGTGCGCTCAACGCCGATGCCATAGCTGACGCGGCGGACGGTGAACGTCTCGCGGCAGGAGCCGTTGCGGCGAGCGATGACAGTGCCTTCAAACGCCTGCAGGCGTTCGCGGTTACCTTCCACAACCTTCACGAACACGCGCAGCGTGTCGCCAACGTTGAAGTCGGGCCGATCGGTACGGAGTTGGGCATTTTCGATGCTCTTGATGATTTCGCTCATGGTGGTAGTTCCTCCTTCCCTCATAGACGTTCATGCGCGGCGGCTGAGGCGCAGCTCTCTCCCGCAGAGGACCGTCCGTATCACACAAAGGGCATTATAACACAACCCCTGCATAAAAAGCAAGGGGTTTTTTGGCGTTTTTCCGCCGCCGCGCTTGACATCGCCCCGCCGGAAGGGGTATCCTGTTGCATGTACAGACCGCAAAGGAGATTGATATGGAAAAAAAGCTGAACGTGACCGAAGATACGCGGCTGAGCGATATCCTGTCCGCCTATCCCTGGCTGCCGGACACCCTAGCCGATCTGGACGCGCGGTTCAAAAAGCTGCGCTCTCCCCTGGCCCAGGCGCTGATCCGCCGCTTTACGGTGGCCGACGCCGCCAAATACGCCGGTTATCCGGCCCGGGAGCTGATGGAGCAGCTGGACAAGCTGGTTAAAGCCCGGGAGACCTGAGCCATGGAGATGAATTACTGCATGCACTGCGGCGCGCGGCTGCGCCTCCGGGAGCATGAAACTGAGGGGCATCCCGTGCCCTGGTGCGATACCTGCGGGGATTACCGGTTCCCGGTGTTCAACGCGGCGGTGAGCGCGGTGGTGTTCTCCCCCGATCACCAGCATATCCTGCTGATAAGGCAATACGGCCGGCCCCATTGGATCCTGCCCGCCGGGTACATCAGCAAGGGTGAGGACGCGGAGGACGCCCTGCGCCGGGAGCTGATGGAGGAGCTGTCCCTTTCCGTGCGGGCGCTGCGCTTTAACCGGAGCCGCTATTTTCCGCCCAGCAATACACTGCTGCTCAATTTTGCCGTAACGGTGGAGCCGGGCGAGCCCTCGCCCAACTGGGAGGTGGACAGCTGGCAATGGTTCTCCATCCAGGATGCCAGGGCCAGCATCAAGCCAGACAGCTACGCGGAGCGATTCCTCCAGCACTTTTTAAGCAAAGGAGAAAGGGAGATTCCATGAAAGATAAGAAAGAATTCTGGCGCATGATCAAATTCACGCTGTTTTCCATCAGCGCGGGCGTGATCCAGATCGCCAGCTATACCCTGTTCTACGAGGTGTTCCACTGGGCCCCCTGGCTGGCCTACCTGGTCAGCCTGATCCTGAGCGTGCTGTGGAACTTTACCTTTAACCGCACGTATACCTTCCGCAGCGGCGCCGATATGAAGCGCAGCATGCTGCTGGTGGCGCTTTTCTACCTGATCTTTACGCCCCTGAGCACCTGGTGGACGGCGGCGCTCACCGGCGAGAATCCCTTCACCGGGGCCGCCGCCTCCTCCGAGCCGCTGGTAAACAACTACATCGTCCAGGCCGGCACCATGCTGATCAACTTTGTGACCGAGTACCTGTGGCAGCGGTTCGTGGTATACCGCGATCACGTGGACGACCGCTGACGCTTTCCCGCCATTTGTACATTTTTCGCAGATTCCAGGCCATCTGCGCCATTGCGGGGGAGGATGGCCTGTGTTATGCTTATAATGAGCTTTTATTGAGCAATAAGTAACGCTAAGGTGAGACCATGACAATCTGGGAAATGATATCCATGCTGGGCGGCGTGGGGCTGTTCCTGTACGGAATGACCACCATGTCCACTGGGCTTAAAAACGCTGCGGGCGATAAGCTGCGCAGCATTCTGGAGCGGGTAACCACCAACCGGCTGGCCGCCGTGGCCATCGGCACGCTGGTCACCGTGCTGATCCAGAGCAGCAGCGCCACCGATATGATGGTGATCGGCTTTGTCAATTCCGGGCTGATGAACCTGAGCCAGGCCATCGGCGTGATCATGGGCGCCAACATCGGTACCACGGTGACGGCGCAGATCACGGCCTTCAACCTGACGGCCTTTGCGCCGCTGCTGCTGTTCCTGGGCTGCGTGGCCAATATGTTTGCCAAGCGGCAGGTGATCAAGCACGTCGGCAGCATCGTGCTGGGCTTCGGCATGCTGTTTGTGGGCATCGGGCTGATCAAGAGCTCGATCTCCTCCCTGGCCGCCGAGCCGATCTTTATCAGCTTCCTTTCCACGCTGAACCATCCCGCGGCGGCCGTGCTCTTCGGCGTCGTATTCACCTCGCTGCTGCAGAGCAGCTCCTCCTCGGTGGTGATCTTCCAGGCCTTCGCGGTGGAAGGGCTGCTGACCTATAACCAGTGCGTATATCTGGTGATCGGCGCGGCCATCGGCTCGGTAACGCCCAACCTGCTGGCCTCCCTGACCACCGACCGCAACGGCAAGCGCACGGCGCTGCTGAACCTGTATTTTAACCTGGTGCGGGCGGCGCTGCTGCTGACGGTGATCGCCATCTTCCCCGGCGTGCTGCGGCTGATCCAGGGCATATCGCCCAACGACGTGGCGCGCCAGGTGGCCAACACGCACACACTGTTTGCGCTCTTCGCCGTGCTGGTGGAGCTGCCCTTTGCCGATCTGCTGATCAAGCTTGTACGCAAAACCTTGCCGCTGCTGCCCAGCGAGCAGCGCTCTCAGGAGGAGCAGAAGCTGATCTACCTGGTAAACGCGGAAAAGAACCTGCCGGTGATCGCCCTGCGTCAGGGCATGCTGGAAATCAACCGCATGGGCAAGATCGCCCGGGACAACCTGGACGCTGCGCTCAAATACTTCTTTGATCCCAGCCAAAACGATCTCTATGTACAGGTGGAGGCCACCGAGCAGACGGTGGACTACCTGAACCACGCCATCGGCGATAAGCTGGTGCAGCTGCGCAGCCTGCAGCTCTCCGACCGGGACGTTTTCCGCCTGACCAAAATGATGCAGGTGATCGGCCATTACGAGCGCATCAGCGACCACGCGGAGAATATCATAGAGTTTGCCGCCCGGCTTAAAAACGCCGGGGCCTCCATCTCCGAAACCGGCATGCAGGAGCTGCGCACCATGAGCGAAGCGGTGTTGGAAACGCTGGATGTTTCCATGGATGTGTTTGAAAACGAGCATTTCAACCTGCTGCCCCATGCGGAAGCGCTGGAGCAGCGCGTGGACGATATGCAGGAGCAGTACGTGCAAAACCACATCAACCGCCTGATGACCACGGCCTGCAATCCCCTGGGCGGCGTAATCTTTACCGATATGTGCACCGATCTGGAGCGCTGCTCCGACCAGGCCATCAACATCGCCACGGCGCTGGTCAACCGGCCCAGGCGCTGACGGAAGCGCCGGCCCGCAGCCTGCGTTCTCCAGAATTCTTTCCCCGCAAATTTTGCTTTTCTCCCTTGAAAGCCTACTAAACATATGGTATTATGGGAAGGCAGAAAGGGAGATGATTTTGTGAAGGTATCCACCAAGGGGCGCTACGCGCTGCGGATGCTGATCGACCTGGCGGAGCACAGCCAGGATGGCTTTGTGCCGCTGAAGGATATTGCCGAGCGGCAGAACATCAGCAAAAAATATCTGGAGCAGATCATCCCGCTCTTTAACCGCACCGATATGCTGCGCACCAACCGCGGCGCCCAGGGCGGCTATATGCTGGCCCGCACGCCCGATCATTATACCGTGGGCGAGGTGCTGCGGCTGACGGAGGGCCCGCTGGCCCCGGTGGCCTGCGTGGACCAGGATCCCGTATTGTGCGACCGCAGCGCTGACTGCGCCACCCTGCCCATCTGGCGCGGGCTGAGCAAGGTGATCAACGAATACCTGGACGGCATTACCCTGCAGGATATCCTGGATCAGCAGCGGGAGCGCTACGCCAACGATTATGTGATTTAATACCAAGATGTATGCTGTAAAGGGTGAAGTAAGACTTCGCTCAATACAGCATAGCTGGGCAGGCTCATCTGTGGCAGGAAGGGCTTCGCGGCTATGCGAATCCCATCACAGGGCCTTGATAGGTCAATCATACTACAGGAGGGCTTGAAAATAAAGAGTATCTTTGAACAGAACGGCGGAACCTATACCCAGGTGGGCGACTATCTCATCCCCAACATCTCTTTGCCGGATGCGCCTGCTTATCCCATCGGAAAATACGGCAGGATGCGGGAAGCGTACCTGAAGGAGCACCGTCCCGGGCTCTATACCCGGCTCATCCTTTCCGGCAAACTGCATGAACATCTGGCTGAGGTGGAGCGCACCTGCAATGAGCGGCTCGACACGATGATCCCACAGATGGCAAAGGCCCAGGGTGTTACAGAGACATTAAAAGCGCGGGATCAACTCGGCTGGGTCGGCAGGATGAACGAAATCAAGCACATTGCTGAGGAGAGCATCCTGACCGAAATCGTATATGAATGATACCATGGGCAGCCAGCGGCTCGTTAGGCTGCCCTCTTT
>CADAHU010000126.1 GCA_902787835.1 uncultured Eubacteriales bacterium | reverse complement strand
TCAAGCTGGTCCGCCCGTTGGAGTCCAGAGGACGAAGTCCTTTGGCGCAGAGTTTTAGAGGCCGCGGAGGCCTCTAACGTATTCCGGCCACCTCCAAATGCCAATTTATCAGTTTGCTGGAGTAAGGGCGCAAGAAGATTGACGCTGGCGTGACTGCTGTTGGGGGAGCCCTATCCCAGGATTTCTTTCTGCTTCTTTTTGCTCAGCCCGCCGAGCACCGCCGCGTAGGATTTGTCCAGCAGCGTTTGCACGATATCGTCGGGCACGTTTCCATCGGCCTTGATCGAGTTCCAATGCAGCTTGTTCATGTAGTAGCCCGGGATGATATCGGCGGTTTGCCCGCGCCAGAATTCGCCCTCGGCGGGGTCCAGCTTGAGGGTAATGTAAACGGGCGCGTTCGCATCGTCCAGACAGACGGCCACGAACATTTTGCCGCCGATATGGTAGCGGATCCAGTTCCATTCCGGCTGCAGATCCTTGGTAACGCCGGGCTTTTTCAAAAGGTACTCGTCGATCCAGGGATACTTCATGCGCTGCTCCTTTCCAGCCCGAAGGCAGCCTCCGCCAGGGCCAGGGTTTGTTCGATGCTCCGGTTTTCGTCCCGCAGGATCACTTGGAAGCCCGAATGCAGAAAACGATCGTACTTTTCCCGGGAATTGATGTGCTTCAGCCCTTCGCGGTAGTTTTCCATGGCGCGCTCCGGGTCGGGCTCCTCCAGGATCAGCCGGTAGAGAAACTGCTTTTCCCGGTCAGGCCGCTCAAAGAACCGGCGCACGGAGATCTCCGGATCGGCCAGCATGATCAGCACGTGATCGGGCGGAGTGATCTCCCGCAGCGTCTCCAGGGAGATGTTGGTGTCCACAAAGACCGGCTTCTCCTGCCCGCGCAGCTCCTCCAGAATCCGCAGCTCCAGGATCTCGCATTCCCGGGCGGCCCCGTCGATCCAGGCGGCGTATTCCTCCGGCGAGCGCCGGATAAAATCGTGCCAGTCCTTAAGATCCCGTGTATAGGTCACGCAGGGGAACTCCTCCTTGCTGAGCCCGGGCAGCAGCCGGTCGTGATAGTTTTCCTCGCAGGCGATGCCCCGGTGCCTTTCCGCCAGCAGCTTTACCATGGTGGATTTGCCGGCGTAAGCCGTGCCGGTGATAAAATAGGCGTTTTCAAACCGCATGGAGCGCCTCCGAAAATCGTTATGCTTGGGTGTGTTCCTTCCGATGGGCGCAGTTGGCTGTGCAGCCGCCGCAGCCGCAGGCGCAGGCTCCGGATTTCCCGTTTTTGCGCACCCGGCGGATGGCCAGGAACAGCATGACGCCCACCGCCGCCAGGATCAGCACATCAAATACGTTCATCCCCTCACCCCAATCCCAGCAGCAGGCCGACGCCGCGCACGATCAGCGC
Source organism: uncultured Eubacteriales bacterium (assembly GCA_902787835.1). Taxonomy (GTDB): domain Bacteria; phylum Bacillota; class Clostridia; order Christensenellales; family Aristaeellaceae; genus SFMI01. The sequence continues at coordinate 4,338 of CADAHU010000126.1, read as the reverse complement.
CGCCGCCCAGGCGATCAGGCACTGCAGCACCACCACCTGGATGGCCCAGCGGCGTCCCAGCTCCTGACGGATGGAGGTGATGGCCGCCACGCAGGGGGTATACAGCAGGCTGAACACCAGCATGCAGACGGCGGACAGGCTGGACAGCACCCCGGCCACGCCGTCGGTAAAGAGCAGGTTCATTACCGATACCACGCTCTCCTTGGCCATAAAGCCGCTGATCAGCGAGGATACAATGCGCCAGTCGCCCAGCCCCAGGGGCTTGAACAGCGGGGCCAGGAAGCCCGCGATGGCGGAGAGAATGCTGGCGTGGGAATCGGTCACCAGGTTCAGCCGGAAATCAAAGTTGCTCAGGAACCAGACCACGATGGTGGCGATCAGGATCACCGAGAAGGCGCGCTGCAGAAAATCCTTGGTCTTTTCCCACATCAGCTGCAGCACGGTGCGCGGGGTGGGCAGGCGGTAGTTGGGCAGCTCCATCACAAAGGGCACCGCCTCGCCGCGGAACAGCGTTTTTTTGAACACCAGCGCCGCCAGGATGCCCGCCAGGATGCCCAGCAGGTACAGCGCGATCATGATCAGCGCGCCGTGGCCCGGGAAAAAGGCGGCGATGAAGAAGCCGTAGATGGGCAGCTTGGCGGTGCAGCTCATAAAGGGCGTCAGCAGGATGGTCATTTTGCGGTCCCGGGCGCTGGGCAGCGTGCGGGTGGACATGACGGCGGGCACCGTGCAGCCGAAGCCGATCAGCAGCGGTACGATGCTGCGGCCCGACAGGCCGATCCTGCGCAGCAGCTTATCCATAAAGAAGGCCACGCGGGCGATGTACCCGCTGTCCTCCAGCAGGGACAGGAAAAAGAACATGGTCAGTATGATGGGCAGGAAGCTGAGCACGCTGCCCACGCCCTCAAAGAGCCCTTTCATTACCAGGCCCTGGATCACGTGGTTCACATTGCCCGCCTCCATCAGCCCGGCGACCCAATCGCCCAGCGCGCCGATGCCGCTCTCCAGCAGCCCCTGCAGCCAGGCGCCGATCACATTGAAGGTCAGGAAGAACACGATGCCCATCAGGGCGATGAATACCGGGATGGCGGTGTGCTTGCCGGTCAGCACCCGGTCCAGCTTCTGGCTGCGGATGTGCTCGGCGCTCTCCCGGGGCTTTACCACGCATTGGCTGCAAACCCGCCCGATGAAGGAAAAGCGCATATCGGCCATGGCGGCGGCGCGGTCCAGCCCGCGCTCCTTTTCCATCTGCAGTACGATGTGCTCCAGCGTTTCCTTTTCGTTCTGATCCAGGCGCAGCTGCTCCAGGATCATATCGTCGCCCTCGATCAGCTTGCTGGCCGCGAAGCGCAGGGGGATGCCGGTCTCCGCCGCGTGATCCTCGATCAGGTGGGTCACCGCGTGCAGGCAGCGGTGCACCGCGCCGCCGTGGTCCTTCTGATCGCAGAAGTCCTGGCGCAGGGGCCGCTCCTGGTATTGGGCCACATGCAGCGCGTGCTTGACCAATTCATCCACGCCCTCATTCTTGGCCGCGGAGATCGGCACCACCGGCACGCCCAGCAGCGCCTCCATGGCGTTGATATCCACCGTGCCGCCGTTGCCGCTCATCTCGTCCATCATGTTGAGCGCCACCACCATGGGCACGTTCATCTCCAGCAGCTGCATGGTCAGGTACAGGTTGCGCTCGATGTTGGTGGCGTCCACGATGTTGATGATGCCCCGGGGCTTCTGGTTCAGGATAAAATCCCGGGAGACCAGCTCCTCGCCGGAATAGGGGGACATGGAGTAAATGCCGGGCAGATCGGTGATCAGCGTATCGGCATGGCCGCGGATGACGCCGTCCTTGCGGTCCACCGTGACGCCGGGAAAGTTGCCCACATGCTGATTGGCGCCGGTCAATTGGTTAAACAGCGTGGTTTTGCCGCTGTTCTGGTTGCCGGCCAGGGCGAAGGTCAGCTTTGTGCCCTCGGGCAGGGGATTGCCGCTGCCCTTGGGGTGATATTTGCCCTCCTCGCCCAAACCGGGATGGGTGTGCTTCTTGTCCCGCTGGCCGGGCTGGGCGGCCGATTTCCTGACGGCGGCCAGGGGCGTGATGTCTATTTTTTCCGCGTCGGCCAGGCGCAGCGTCAGCTCATACCCGTGGATGCGCACCTCCAGGGGATCGCCCATGGGGGCGAGCTTGATGGCGGTAACCTCCGCGCCGGGAATCACGCCCATATCCAGAAAATGCCTGCGCAGCGCGCCTTCGCCGCCCACGCTTTCGATCCGGGCCGATTGCCCGGGCTTCAGATCCTTCAGGGTCATGGAGAGCCTCTCTTTCAAGCGGCGGCTGCCCGCCGCAAAATTTGTCCGAAATTGACATGACTAACGATACCCGGCTGCGCTGTTTTTGTCAAGCGATTCCGGGGCGCTCAGCGCAAAAATTTAGATGAATTTTGGGGAAGACACAGGGTTTACAGAATAAAACATTGTATCCAGCCGCATAATGTGTTATAATACCCGTGATATTTGACGGAAAAGAGGTGCGGGTATGCGAAAAAAGAAGGTACTGCTCAGCGTGACGGGCATCGTGCAGGATGCCGGGATGGAGGACAGCACCGATGAAATGCGCCTGGTGACCACCGGCGAGCTCAGCGGCGAGCCGGAGCAGGGGGCCTGGAAGCTCCGCTATACCGAAACGCAGCCCGATAACTCCGAGACCGACCGGGTGACCTTTACCATGAAGGACGGCGTGGTCACCATGCTGCGGGAGGGAGAATTCAATACCAGCATGATCTTTTCCCAGGGCAATCGCTACGAGGGCAGCTACAACACCCCCTACGGCGCGCTGGAGATGGGCGTTTTTCCCACCCAGGTGCGCTACAATGTGGATGACGCCCGGGGCGAGGTGGTGCTCAAATATCAGCTGGATATCCAGGGACAATACGCTTCCATGCGGGAAATGCGCATCCGCTTCGCGCCCAGCCATCGGGCATGAGCGCGCTGGAGCCTTTCCGCGCGGAGCTGCGCGCATTGCTGGGGAAGGGCGTGCTTCTGCGCCGCGACCGGGCGATGCGCGCCCTTTTTGTATGCGATGCCGGGCGGCTGGCCGATGCGGGGGAGGCCCGGCGGCGGATCCTGGCGGCGGGCTACGTAATCTGCGATGAGGGCGCGCTGTGGCGTATCGATCTGAGCCCGGAGCGCCGGGCCCAATGGATCGGCTCCCTTGCGCCCGGGCCGCTGCCCGCCGACGGCGCGCTGCGCAGCCTGTGCCGCAGCATTTTATCCCGGCAAGCGCCGGAGCCGGCGGAGCAGCCCTGGAGCCTGATCCGCGCCGCGCTTTTGTACCTGGATGCGGGGGAGCGGGAGCGGCTGATCGCGGAGCTTTCCGCGCAGGTCGCCATCCTGAAGCGTACGCATGCGCCGCTGCCTGCGGCGGCTGCTTATATAATAGAGGCAACGGAGGTTCAATATGCTGATCTACCATCATGCGCACAGTGAATTTTTGATCGAGACCGCGGCGGGATTCCGTATCCTGACCGATCCCTTTGACGAGCACGTGGGCTACGCCATGCACGATGTGATCTGCGATGCGGTGACCGTCAGTCACGGCCACGGCGATCACAGCTATACCCAGAAGGCGAAGGGCGTGCAGGTGATCGCCGATCATGCGGGCAAAATCACCCTGGCGACCGGCGTCACCGTGCAGGGCATTCCCAGCTTCCACGATGATCAGCAGGGCGCGCTGCGCGGGCAGAACGTGATCTTCATTCTGGAGGCCGACGGCCTGCGGGTGGCGCACCTGGGCGATCTGGGCGCCTGGGACGAGGCGCTGGCGCAGCAGCTGACCGGCATCGATATCGCGCTGGTGCCCGTGGGCGGCCATTACACCATGACGGCTGAGACCGCGGCGGCGCTCATCGAGCGCATCAAGCCCCGCATGGTCATCCCCATGCACTACAAGACCGCCGCCAACGCCGGCTGGCCCATCGCGCCCCTGGAGGACTGCCTGGCCGCCCTGGGCGCGCCCAATGCGCCCCGGATGCCGCTGCTGCGCGTCACCAAAGAGGATCTCAGCGAGCAGCCCGCCCTGGCGGTGCTGATGGAGAGCGTCTGAGCGGGTTTCAACGGGGGAGGGGGTACGCTTCTCTTTTGCGTCAAAAGAGAAGCAGAAAACCTGCGCTGTTGGCGCTGATGCTGCGGGATTTTCCGCCAACTGGTTTTTACGGGGGCGTTCCTTTCTGGAGCCCAGAAAGGAACCGAAAGAGGCTGCGCTGTCGCCACTGATGTTGCGGGCATTTCCGCCAACAGGCTTTAACGCGTACCACCGTTCCCAGACAAGGCCAGCTCCGCTGGCCG
>CADAHU010000125.1 GCA_902787835.1 uncultured Eubacteriales bacterium | reverse complement strand
ACTGAGGATGGGCGATTCCGCGAATCGCCATCCGAAACCCGCGCTTGCCGCAGGCAGTAGCGCGGGGCGTATCGTCCAAGAAGGAACGCCCCCGTTCGTCCCCTTCCCCTGCAAATCCCAATTTCCGTTATCCTTACTTCATGCCGCGGTAGGCGAAGCCCTCGATGATCTTTTTGCTGGCGAAGATGAACACGATCAGGATGGGCACCACCAGCAGAGTATTGGAGGCCATCACGATGTTCCAGCGGATGCCCAGCTCGGCGTCGCGCAGGCGCTCCACGGCCAGGGTCAGGGGCTGCACATTGGTGCTGCGGGTCATGACCAAGGGCCAGAAGTAGGCGTTCCAGGTGCCGATGAAGGAGAACATGGCGATGGTCACCATGGTGCTCTTGCACATGGGCAGCATGATGCGGGTCATGATCTGGATCTCGCCCGCGCTGTCCAGCTTGGCGCTCTCCACAATTTCATCGGGGATCTGCTTAAAGGACTGGCGCAGCATAAAGATGCCGAAGGCGTCCGCGCCCAGGGGCAATATCTGCGGCCAGAGGGTATAGATCAGGTTCAGATCCTGCATGCGCAGGTACACGGGGATATAGGTCAGCTGCAGGGGGATCATGAAGGCCACCAGCACGATGCCGAACCAGAAGCCCTTGAGGGGGAACTCCCGCTTGGCGAAGGCATAGGCGGCGGGCACCATGATCAGCAGCTGCAGGGCGATGACGGAGGCCGTGACCACCACGGTATTCTTGGCGTAATTCCAGATATCCAGGCCGCCGAAAAAGGTGCTCTCATAGCCCTCCATGGTAAACTCCCGGGGCCACAGGGTGGGCGGCACGCGCAGGGATTCCGGATAGGTCTTGAAGGCGGTGATGATCATCCAGTAGAAGGGGAACACAAAGGCCAGCATCAGCAATATCTTCATGATATCGCTGAACAGCTGCAAGCCCCATTTGGGCTGCTGAAAATACTGCACGATGATATTCCGCAGCGTTTCCAGCACCGTGGTCTCCTCCTGCTTGTGCACAAGGCTGCGCTCCACCGCCACCAGCACGGAGGCCGCAAAGAACACGACGCTCAGGATCAGGAACTCCTTGATGAACAGGGCGCAGGTGAAGCCAAAGGACGAAACCTCCTTCAGCGAATCGGCGGGCAGCAGCGACTGATCCAGATAAATGCCGCCAAAGATCTGCCCCAGCAGCCCGGCATTGCCGCTCTCCTCCAGGATGCGCTTGACCGGCACAAAGCTGTACCAGCCGATAAAGCCCAGCACGAAGAACGCCGTGCCCAGCAGGGCGAAGATGATCGCCAGCCGCTTGACGGATTTATCCTTGCCGGCCTGGATGCTTTTGCGAATCAGCCGATAAATCATACAGGCATTCCTCCTTTACTGATAATGGACTTTCTTTTCCACGAAGGCAAAGTCGAACACCGTGACCAGCACCATGATGGCCATCATGATGATGCCGGCGGCGCAGGCATAGCCCAGGGTGTTGTTGCGCTGGAAGGCGTAATCATAGATGTACATGCTCAGCACGCGGGTGGCGTCGCCGGGGCCGCCGTTGGTCATGATGCGCACCGAATCGAACACCTTGAAGCTGCCGGTGGTAATGGTGATCAGCAGGAAGAACAGCTGCGGGCTGATCATGGGGATGGTGATCTTGAAGAAGGTTTTCCAGGCGGGGGAGCCGTCCAGCTTGGCCGATTCGTAGATCTCGGTGGGGATGCTCTTCATGGCGCTCATGATGATCAGGCAGTAATAGCCCACGCTTTTCCAGGTGTTCATCAGCACGATGGAGAACATGGCGGTGCTGGTGCTGTCCAGCCAGCGGACGCTGGGCAGGCCCAGGGCGTTGAACACCGTATTGAACAGGCCGTAGGGCTGGCTGCTCATCAGCCAGCTCCAAATAAAGCCCGCCGATACGCCGGCCACCAAGTGGGGGGTAAAGAACAGCGTCTGGGCCACGTTATTGAGCTTGCGGCTCTTGTACATCCACTGGGCAAACAGGATGGAGAGGATCATGACCAGCACCAGCGCCATGCCGGTGTAGGCCGCCGTGTTGCGCAGCGCCACCCAGAAATCATCGCGCATGCTGTAATTGCCCAGCGCCATCCATTTTTTATAGGGATTCTTGGCGTTGCCGTAGTACAGGCTCATATGCGCCATGCTGATGGTGGGATAGATCACGAAGGCCACCAGGAAAGCCATGGCAGGCAGGATCATCAAATAGCTGGTCACCCAGCTGCGGTGCTTGATCCGCCGCGCCTCGCGCTGCTGCTCGCGCTCCAGGGAGGTGATGGACGTCATTCGTTCATTCCTCCCAACCGATCCAGCAGGTTCTGGGGCCCGCCGTGGCCCAGGCGCTTTCCATCGGCATCAAAGAAGTGGATATGCCGGGCGGGGGCCATGACCCAAACGTCGGTATCCTCCTCCACGTCGTCGCGCTCGTTCTCGCTGCGCACCATGATGGTGATGCCGTTGCTGAGCCGCACCTTGTACTGCAGCTCCGCGCCCAGCATCTCGCGGGTGATCACGTGGCCCTTGCGGTAGAGCACCATATTATCCATGCGCTGGGGGCTCATGCGGATGGACTCCGGCCGCACGCCGTAGCGGATGCCGTCCCCCAGCTCCAGGATGTTCATGGGCGGCGTGCCGATAAACTGGGCGCTGAATACGTTGGCCGGCTGGTGATAGATCTCCTCCGGGCTGCCGATCTGCTGGATCTTGCCCTTTTCCATCAGCACGATGGTATCGGCCATGGACATGGCCTCAATCTGATCATGGGTCACATATACGAAGGTGGTGCCCAGGCGGCGCTGCAGCTCGATCAGCTCCACGCGCATGGCGGCGCGCAGCTTGGCGTCCAGGTTGGAGAGCGGCTCGTCCATCAGGAACACGCTGGGCTTTTTGACCATGGCGCGGGCCAGGGCGATGCGCTGGCGCTGGCCGCCGGAAAGGTCGCTGGGCTTGCGGTCCAGGTAGGGCGTCATGCCCACGATCTCCGCATACTCCGCGATGCGGCGGTCGCGCTCGTCCTTGGGCACCTTTTTGTTTTTCAGGCCAAACTCAATGTTCTCGCGCACGCTCATGGTGGGATAAATGGCGTAATTCTGGAACACCATGGCGATGTCGCGCTTTTCCGGGGGCTGGTGGGTAATATCCTTGCCGTCCATGTAGATATGGCCGGAGGTGGCCGGGCCGATGCCGGCGATCATGCGAAGCAGGGTGGTTTTGCCGCAGCCGGAGGAGCCCACCAGCACGGTAAACTTGCCGTCCTCGATGGTCAGATCCAGGTTTTCGATGACCTTCACATCGCCAAAGGCCTTCCCTACTTTGTCAAATACGATTTCCGCCATGTTGCTCGCCTCTTTTTATCTTATTTAAGATATATACCTCACCGGCATATGCCGGTGAGGTATATATTGGGTTGGCAGAGGATTACCAGACGATGCGGCTGGCGCCGTCGATCAGCTTCTGCACTTCCTCTTCAGGCGTGGTCTCCTGGGCCTGGATCAGACGGCCCGCGGCGTCCTCGCACAGCTGGATGAAGTCCTGCGCGGTCTCCAGCGCGGGGATCTCCTGGCCGCGGCCGGCAGTCTTCAGCTGGTTGAAGGGAACCTGATAGAAGGGATTCTCAGCCCAGAAGGCGGCCATATCGGGATCGTTGGCCACGGACAGGGTGCAGGGGCAGTAGCCGGTCTTGGTGCTGTTGAAGAACTGCTCGCTGTCGCTCATCACAAACTTGATGAACTCCCAGGCAGCCTTGATCTGCGCGTCGGTCTTGCCCTCGCCGATGATGGCGATGTTGCCGCCGCCGATCTCGGCCACATGGTTTTCCTTATCGTAGGTGGGGAACATGGCCACGCCCAGCTCGATGCCGTTCTCCTTGGCGTTCTTGATGATACCAGCCATGGCGGAGCAGCTGTTGATGTAGGAAGCCAGACGGCCGGCCACAAACTCCTGCAGCGCGCCGTCAGCCTGGCTGCTGGCGTCGAAGGGACGGCACCAGCCTTCATCCACCCAGCCGCGCCAATCGGACAGCACCTTCAACATGGTGCCATCCTCCAGAGCGGGGGAGCCGCCCTCGGCAGCCAGGAACTCGGAGCCCAGCTGATACACCCAGGCAGCGTTGTAGTAGCCAAAGTCCTTGAGCAGCTCAAAGCCGTAGCGGGTCACGGTATCGCCGTCCTTGATCATGGCGGCGCGGCCGAAGGCCTCCAGCTCTTCAATGGTGATCTGCTCGGGGATGGTGATGCCCAGCTCGTCCGCGATGCCCTTGTTGTAGTACAGCACGGGGGTGGAGCGGATATAGGGCAGGCTGTGGATCTGGCCGTCGGTATTGCCGGCGATCTGCAGCACCCAGTCCATCAGGTTGCCGGTCAGATCATAGCCGTCGGCCTCAGCCAGAGGCGCCATATCCACCAGCATATCCTCGCCCAGGGCGTAGGGTACGTAGGTGTTGCCCAGCGCGATCACATCGGGGGCCACGTCGCCGGAGGCGGTGGACAGGGCCGCCCAGATCTCGGGATAGCCGCCCTGGGGCTCATGATGGACCACGATGCCCAGCTCCTTGCCGATGGTGGCGTTGAAGGTTTCCACCTCATGCTCCACCACTTCCAGGTTGGCGCCGGATTTGCGGGTATGCCAGAACAGGATCTCGATGGGTTCGTCGTCCGCCAGCGCCACGCCAAGCAGCGACACCAGCAGGATGGCGGTCATCAGGAAAGAAAGCAGTTTTTTCATTGATTCTTCCTCCTTATTTTGTTCTTTCCGGAAACTGCAGCGACACAAAGCAAAAGCAAGCCTTTTCACTTTTCGGCTTCTCGATCTCCTGTTTTGTGTACTTTATGGTAAGATTATACCAGCATTTTGGCAGGCTGTCAACAGCTTCTCAGTTTGTGCGCTATAATAATTATTTATTGTGCAATAATCCCCCTCCCTCGCGATATGGAGGAAGGGGGGATGCGTGATTCAGTTACAGCAGCGCCGCGGCATCCCGGTCCAGCAGGAAATGCACGTCGGGGTGCGCCTGCAGGATGGAGGCCTGCACCTGGGGCGTGATCTCCCCGCGGATGGCGTCGTGCACGGCCTGGGCCTTATCGCTGCCGCTGGCGATCAGCAGCACGGTCTTGGCCTGGGTGATGGCGGTGATGCCCAGGCTGACGGCCTGGCGCGGCACATCATCGATGCTGTTGAAGAAGCGCTGGTTGGCCTCGATGGTGCTCTGTGTCAGATCCACCACATGGCAGCCGCCCACAAAGTGATCATTGGGCTCGTTAAAGCCGATATGGCCGTTGCGGCCGATGCCCAGCAGCTGCAAGTCAATGCCGCCCGCCGCGCGGATGGCGGCGTCGTAATTGCGGGCCGTCCGCGCCAGATCGGCCGCCTGGCCGTCGGGCACATGGATGGCCTCGGGCCGCATATCCACATGGTTGAACAGCTGCTCATCCATGAAGCGGTGATAGCTGCATTCATGGGCGGGGTCGATGCCCACGTACTCGTCCAGGTTATAGGATACCGCCTGACCGAAGCTGATCACGCCCATCTTGTACAGGCGGATCAGCGCCTTATAGACCGGAATGGGCGAGGAGCCGGTGGCCAGGCCCAGCACGGTATCGGGCTTGCGCAGCAATTGCGCCGCAATCAGCGCCGCGGCCGCCTGCCCCGCCTGCTCCGCACGGTCAAACACATGTATTTTCAACACATGTATTTTCATTTTATTTACCCCCTTTATAGCGTCCTGAAACGGCATTTCCTATATAATTCGCCGCCCGGGGCGCAATTCCTGCCGGGGAGGGGAACGTTACTTTCTTCTGAGAAGAAAGTAGCAAAGAAGCAGCGGGCGAACCGGGTTGACTTGAAAACCAAACTTGCTTCCGCCAGTTTGGTTACGGTCGCCAAGCGAGTTCCCGGGCATCAGAAAAGCCTGAAAATTACCGATAAAACAAGCGAGCTTGTTTTATCGGTAATTTTCAGGCTTTTTCCTGTGCGCTTTGCGCACAGGTCGGCAGCGTAGCTGCCTGCCCGGGAACGGTGGCAGGCGTTAAAGCCTGTTGGCGTATATCCTGCAGCATTTACGGCGACAAACGCAGCCTTCTTCGGTTCCTTCTTGGGTAGCGTCTACCAAAGGCAGACTGAGGATGGGCGATTCCGCGAATCGCCATCCGAAACCCGCGCTTGCTACAGGCAGTAGCGCGGGGCGTATCGTCCAAGAAGGATCGCCTCCGTAAAACCTGTTGGCGGAAAGACCCGCAACAGGAGCGGCGACAAAGCAGGTTTTCTGCTTCTCTTTTGACGCAAAAGAGAAGCGTACCCCTCCCCCGTACCCCTC
>CADAHU010000124.1 GCA_902787835.1 uncultured Eubacteriales bacterium | reverse complement strand
CCAGGCAGATGCACAGGGAGACGGTCTCGGCGATGGGGAAGGCCCACCAGACCACCTCCACGCCGCCCAGGCGGCTGAGCAGCCAGGCCATGGGCACCAGCACGATCAGCTGGCGGCACAGGCTCATGATCAGGCTGTAGGTGCCCTTGCCCACGGCCTGGAACACCACGGTGATGGTGATGCCCGCGGCGGCCATCAGGAAGCTGAGGCTGATGATGCGCAGCGCCCGGCAGCCCAGGTCGGTGAGCTCGGTGGCCCCGCCCGCTTCAAACAGGCTCAGCAGCAGCTGCGGCGCCAGCAGGAAGGCCAGCATGCCCACGCCCATGATGCCAAAGGCGATGGTCAGCGCCACCCGGATGGACTCGTACACCCGCTGGCGGTTGCGCGCGCCGTAATTGTAGCCCACGATGCCCACCAGGCCGTTGCCCAGGCCGAACACCGGCATGAATACGAAGCTCTGCAGCTTAAAATACACGCCCAGCACGTTGACCGCCGTGGTGCCGAAGGTAAGCAAAATTTTATTGAGCAGCAGGTTCATCACCGAGCTGATGGCCTGCATCACGATGCTGGGGAAGCCCACCTGCAATATGCCGCGGATGGTGCTGCCATCGGGCTTAAAGCCCCGCAGGCTGACGCGCAGCTCCCGGTTGCGGGTCTGGTTCAGCACGATGCCCAGGGTCATGCTGACCCATTGGCCGATCACCGTGGCCCAGGCCGCGCCGGCCACGCCCATATCCAGGGTAAAGATCATGATGGGATCCAGGATGATGTTGGTCACCGCGCCGGCCAGCTGGGTGATCATGGAGAGCACCGTATTGCCCGTGGCCTGCATCAGCCGCTCAAACACCATGGAAAAGAGCAGGCCGAAGCACAGCGTGGTCACGATGGTCAGGTACTGGCCGCCCAGCTTGAGCAGCTCCGCGTCGTCGGTAAACACGTGCATGAACGACCGCGCGCCAAAGATGCCGAACAGGCAGAAGATCAGCCCGCCGCACAGCTCCAGAAAGATGCCGTTCATGGCGGCGGAGCGGGCGCCCTCGGCCTGCTGCGCGCCCAGGCGGCGGCTTACCAGGCTGTTGACGCCCACGCCCAGGCCGGTGCCCACGGCGATGAGCAGCATCTGGATGGGAAACACCAGCGATACCGCGGTGAAGGCGGCGGCGCTGTACCGGGCCACAAAGATGCCGTCCACCACGTTGTACAGCGCCTGCACCAGCATGCTGATCATGATGGGGATGGACACCTTGGGCACCAGCTTGCCCATGGGCATGGTGCCCAGCATTTTGGATCGTTCCTGATTTTGCATAGTCTCTCCTCGCGTAAAAAAAATCAACGTCCTATCTTATCACGCGCCGCAGGTTCCGTCAATCCGGCAGGATCAGCAGCAGCACGCTGTTCATCACGTCCATGCCGCGCTCGGTGAGGAAAACCCGCCCCTCCCGGCGCAGCAGGCGGCCATCCTCCAGGGCGGGCTGCAGGCGGCTGCCGTAGGTATCCCACAGGCCCTGGCCGTAGCGCCGGGCAAAATCGGCCTCCGATACGCCCGCCGTCAGCCGGAGGCCCAGCATCATGGCCTCAAACATCGCCTCCTCCGGGCCGATGCGCTCGGTCTCCGGCGCGCCGCCCCGCAGGTAGCCGTCCGGCGTGGCCGGATTGGCCCGGCGCTCATTTTTCCACAGGCTGTGGGCCGCGCAGCCGAAGCCCAGGTAATCCTCCCGCCGCCAGCAGTTGGCGTTATGGCGGCATTCCCGGCCCGGGCGCGCAAAATTGCTGATCTCGTACTGATGAAAGCCCGCCCGCGTAAGCGTATTCCGACACAGGCCGTACATTTCCCGGTCGGCGTCCTCCCCGGGCAGCGCCGCCCGGCCCCGCTCCACCCGGTCAAAGAGCGGCGTGCCCTCCTCCAGGATCAGCGCGTAGCAGGACAGGTGATCGGGCTCCAGGGCCAGCGCCTGGCGCAGCGTTTCCTCCATGTGCGCCATGGTCTGCCCGGGCAGGCCCAGCATCAGATCCAGATTGAGATTCCGGATCCCCGCCTCCCGGGCCAGGGCGGCGGCCTGGCGCACGCCCGCCATATCGTGGATGCGGCCCAGGCTTTGCAGCAGCTCCGGCTGGGCGGCCTGCATGCCCATGGACAGGCGGTTGCAGCCGCTGTCTGCCAGCGCCGCCGCAAATTCCGGCGTCAGCGTGCCCGGATTGCACTCCACGGTCCACTCGGCGTCCGGCGCAATATCAAAGCTCCGTCGCAGCGCCTTGGCCATACTGCGGTAGAGCTCCGGCGGCAGCAGCGAGGGCGTGCCTCCGCCAAAAAATACGGTATCCGCCGCCGGATGGCCGCATTCCGCCCCGCGCCGGGCGATCTCCCGGCACACCGCCTCCGCGTAGCGCGGCATATCGGCCTGCCGCCCTGCCCAGGACGCAAAATCGCAGTAATCGCACTTGCGCGCGCAAAAGGGCACATGCACATACAGCCCCAGGGACGCCATGCGGCCACCTCCTTTTCTGCCATCATATCACGAAAAAGGCGCGGCGGGAAGGGGGGGAGAGAACGAACGGGGGCGTTGCTTTCTGTGGCCCAGAAAGGAACCGAAGAGGGCTGCGTTGGCGGCCACTGCCGTTGCGGGATTTTCCGCTAACGGGGTTTACGGGGGCGTTCCTTCTCGGAGCCCGAGAAGGAACCGAAGAGGGCTGCGTTGGCGGCCACTGCTGTTGCTGGATTTTCCGCCAACGGGGTTTACGGGGGCGTTCCTTCTCGGAGCCCGAGAAGGAACCGAAGAGGGCTGCGTTTGTGACCACTGCTGTTGCTGGATTTCCCGCCAACGGGGTTTACGCCTGCCACCGTTCCCGGGCTGCGCGGCGGAGCCGCGCGGGCGGTGCGCTTTGCGCACCGCTGAACACAGAAAAAATCCGAAAAAACCAAACAAGTTTGATTTTTGCGGATTTTTTCTGTGTTCTGTTGCCCGGGAACTCACTTGGCGACCATGAGCCAAACTGGCGGAAACAAGTTTGTTCGCCCACTCAAGCCCGTTCGCCGGCTGCTTCTTTGTTACTTTCTTCCCGGAAGAAAGTAACGTACCCCTTCCCCGCGTATCCTCCCCGTTATTGCTTGTGCTCCGGCGCGAGCGCCCAGTATTCCTCCACCCCATCGGCAATGGCCTGGGCCAGGCGCTGGCGGTAGTCCGGGTCCAGCATCTTTTGCTCCTCGGCGGCGTTGCTCAGGAAGCCGCACTCCACCAGCACGGCGGGGATGGCGAGCTGGCGCAGCACGTAATAATCGCCGGTCTGGGCGCTGCGGGGGCGGGCGGGGGAGAGGGCGGCGTTGAGCGATTGCTGCAGCACACCGGCCAGCAGGCGGCTGCCCTCCTGGCCCTTGCGGTAGAACACCTGGGGGCCGGACTGGCTGCGGGTGCGGTATTCGTTCATGTGGATGGAGAGGAACAGGTCGGCGGAGGCGGCCGCATCCACCCGGGCCTGCAGGTCCCGGCGCTTGCGGTTTTCGCCCGCGTCAGCCAGGGCGGTATCGGTTTCGCGGGTCAGGGTCACGGCCGCGCCGCGCTCCCGCAGCAGGCCGGCCAGGCGCAGGGCCACATCCAGGTTCAGCTCCTTTTCCGGCGTGCCGCTGTCCCGGCCGTAAGCGCCGCCGTCATAGCCGCCGTGGCCCGGGTCCAGGCACACCGCGCAGCCCGCCAGCGGCCCCTGAGGCGCGGGCGTCCCTGCGGGCTCCGGCGCGCCGTCGATCGGACTTTTTGTTACAGGATTGTTAAGAACTGCGGCGGTAATCAGCAAACAAAGGGCAAAAAACAATCCCCATTTCCATTTCCGGGTTTTCCCCACCTTTATCCCCACCTTTCGACGCCGCGCTGCAACAAATGGGCAGCGGGGCGCTGCATTTTTATTCGCGCCGGCGGAAGATCAGCCGCGTTTTCCCTTGCGTCGCAAGGGCTGCAGCCGCCGGCGATGATTAAAACCTTCAAAAAACTGTTGCCCATTCCGGCAAAGTTGAAGATATCCACAATATCCACAGACTTATCCACCGATTTTTGCGAAAAAACCCCCGAGATTTCGAGAAATCCGCCTCCCGGGGGTGGAAAACGCCGGTGGACAGGAAAAGTTATCCCCATTTTCGGGCCAAAGTTATCCACAATTTATTCCCCCACCCGTTCCCCTGTCAAGCGAAAAAGATCTTAATTTTTGATGACGCACCCTGTATAAAATGGGGCGCTATTGGACAATTGGGAGGGGAGTGCAGAATGCAGAACGCAGAGCGGAGGGACTTATGCGCGCTTGGAATGCAGTGTTTCCGCCAACAGGATGATTATTTTCTGCCCTGCAGCATTTCCGCCCACAGGGAGATTCTTCGCGCGGCCCATCCGTATGGGGCCGGCTCTGAATGACATACGGCGGGGGACGATTCAAGTAATTTAACGCTATCCTGCCTGCTCCGCGTGTGTCATCCTGATGCCCGCAGGCGGTTCGCTTGCGCCTGCCAACGGCAGGGAGGATCTCCCCCCGCAGGCGGCAGCGCACTTCAAACGCAGGCGGCGTATCCATGCAGCATTTCCGCCCACAGGGAGATTCTTCGCGCGGCCCATCCGTATAGGGCCGGCTCTGAATGACATACGGCGGGGGACAACAGTGAAAGCGGAATGTTTCAGTTCTTAACTGATGATCCGCAGCATTACAGCCAACAAACAAAGGAAACCTCTACCAAACGCTGTCATCCTGAGCCCCGCCTTCGCTTGCGCCTGCCAACGGCAGGGAGAATCTCCCCCCGCAGGCGCACACGCCAACAGACACTGGCGGCGTATCCCTGCAACATTTCCGCCCACAGGGAGATTCTTCGCGCGGCCCATCCGTATGGGGCCGGCTCTGAATGACAGCGCTTGGTGGGCGGATTCTTGTTCGCTGTTGGGTGGCGTGACGAATGATAAGCGTTGGGTGGGGTGATTCTTGTCTGTTGGTATGCCAGCCCCTTATTCGCCTTCATTCAATCAACAGCAGAGGTCTCAAAACTGCCCTTTCTGCTTCTCTTTCCGGCGCGGAAAGAGAAGGCTCCCGTTCGTTTCCCGTAATTCCCGTTCGTTTTCTGCAATCCCCGATCGTCCCCCGTAATCCCCGTTCGTTTCCTGCAATCCCCGATCGTCCCCCGTAATCCTCGTTCGTTTTCTGCAATCTCCGTTCGGCCCTCGTAATCCCCGTTCGTTTCCTGCAATCCCCGTTCGTCCTCCGTCCTCCCGTCACTCCTCCAGATCCCCGGGCAGCAGCTGCACCAGGATCACGTCGTCGCCGATCTTGGCGATACGCTCCCAGGGGATGACGATGCCGCTTTTTTCGCCCTTGAAGAGGCCGCCGAGCTTAAAATCCCCGGGCACCACGATGGCCTGCACGGCGCCGTCGCAGACCGAAAACTCGATATCCATCACCTTGCCCAGCTTTTTGCCGGTATCCACGTTGACCACATCCTTGGCGCGCAGCTCCGATAAGCTCACGGCAAAACCTCCTTTTTGCGCGGACGCCCTATAAAATATGAAAAAAACTTGCCATAAATGCCTGTTTTGGGCGCTTGGGCTGTTGCCAACGGCAGATTTTTCCGTTATAATAAAACGTCTGGATGCATGCAGGCGTAGTTTGCGTGTGTCCATATAGCACAGTTACCCTATTCTCTTAAGGAGGAATATCATGAAAAAGTACGTGTACCTGTTCACCGAAGGCAACGCCACCATGCGTGAGCTGCTGGGCGGCAAGGGCGCCAACCTGGCCGAGATGACCAACATCGGTCTGCCGGTGCCCCAGGGCTTCACCATTTCCACCGAAGCCTGCACCCAGTATTATGAGGATGGCCGCAAGATCAACGACGAGATCATGGCTGAGATCATGAAGAACGTCGAAAAGATGGAAGAGATCAACGGCAAGAAGTTCGGCGATCTGGAGAATCCCCTGCTGGTGTCCGTGCGCTCCGGCGCCCGCGCCTCCATGCCCGGCATGATGGATACCATCCTGAACCTGGGCCTGAACGACGACGTGGTTGCCGCCATGATCAAGGGCAACCCCGATCCCAAGTTCGAGCGC
>CADAHU010000123.1 GCA_902787835.1 uncultured Eubacteriales bacterium | reverse complement strand
AAAAGACAAAAATGCATTGTTTTTGTTTTGTTTTAGCCCTTTACAAACGAAAGAGGGTGGCATATGATTCTGTATACGTATACGGGAAATATACCTGTATACAGCAATGTAACGGAAAGGATGAATTGCGTGAAAAAGTTTATCGCTCTCCTGATGACCGCCATGCTGCTGGTCTCCTGCGCCTTCACCGCGGCCTCCGCCGAAGGCGAAGCTTACCTGGGCGTCATGCTCAGCACCAACGTGATGAGCCTGGATACCAACCTGGCCACCGACGGCGAATCCTTTGAGGTGATCGCCGACTGCATCGACGGCCTGATGCAGATGGACGCCTCCGGCGCGGCCATCCCCGCCATCGCCGAAAGCTATGATGTGTCCGAGGACGGCACCGTGTATACCTTCCATCTGCGCGACGCGCAGTGGTCCAACGGCGCCCCCGTGACCGCCAACGACTTTGTGTTTGCCTGGAAGCGCATCGCCAAGGAAGCCGGCGAGTACGCCTACCTGCTGGATACCAGCGTGGGCTGCGTCAAGAACGCCGACGCCATCATCTATGAAGGCGCCGATCCCGATACCCTGGGCGTTTCCGCTCCCGATGAAAAGACCTTCGTGGTGGAGCTGGAGGTTCCCGTCTCCTTCTTCCCCAGCCTGATGTATTTCCCCACCTTCTATCCCATCAATGAGGAATTCTACGCCAGCCTGGCCGAGGGCACCTATGGCACCAGCGCCGATACCTTCCTGAGCAACGGCGCCTTCGTGCTGGAGGATTACACCCCCGGCACCGCCAGCCTGACCCTGAAGAAGAACGAGAACTACTGGGACGCCGCCCGCGTCAAGCTGGCCGGCATCAAGTACCAGGTGGTGGGCTCCTCCGATAACGCCCTGACCGCCTTCCGCAGCGGCACCCTGGATGTGGTCACCGTCAGCGGCTCCCAGGTGGGCGCGGTGGAAAAGGACGCCGCCCTGGCCGATCAGCTGAACGTGACCGGCGCCGGCTACCTGTGGTATCTGACCTTCAGCCAGACCCAGAATAACGCCAACGGCTACCTGGCCAACCAGAACCTGCGCCTGGCCATCACCAACGCCATCGACCGCGAGTCCCTGGTGGAGAACTACGTGATGGACGGCTCCCTGGATACCTACACCGCCGTGCCGCCGCAGTTTGCCGCCAGCAGCACCACCGGCGAGGACTTCAGCGCCAACCAGGAGCAGTTCCTGGAGTACATCGGCTTTGAGCCCGACCGCGCCGCGGAATACTTCGAGGCCGCCAAGACGGAGCTGGGCGTGGAGGAGTTCACCTTCACCCTGATCTACGGCAACAACGAGGGCGACGACGTGGCCAAGGTGGCCCAGGCCATCAAGGCTGATCTGGAGGATCTGCTGCCCGGCCTGACCATCAACCTGCAGCCCATGACCAAGTCCGAGCGCCTGGACAAGATGCAGAACGATAACTACGAGATCGCCCTGACCCGCTGGGGCCCGGACTATGCCGACCCCATGACCTACCTGGGCATGTGGATCACCAACAACTCCAACAACTACGGTTTCTGGAGCAACGCGGAGTATGACCAGCTGATCAAGGACTGCACCACCGGCGCGTACATCAGCGATTATGACGCCCGCTGGGCCGCCCTGCTGCAGGCCGAAACCCTGGTGATGCAGGAAGCCGTTATCTCTCCCCTGTACACCAAGGCCAACGCCAACCTGATCGCCTCCGGCGTCACCGGCATCGAGTTCCATCCCGTGGCCCTGAACCGCGTGTACAAGAACGCCGAGATCCAGTGATCAAGGCACAATAGAACGTCTGATAAAGATCAGAGCGGTCTGCTTCAGGCCGCTCTGATCTTCCGTTTTATCCTCGCATCATCCTAAATAAAGGATTTGTGGATCTATGCTGAAATACGTACTCAAACGCGTGGGGCTGGCGCTGGTCACCCTGCTGATCATCGTGTTCCTGCTGTTCTGGCTGGTGCGCGTCATGCCGGGCAATCCCTTCCCTTCCGAGCGCATGAACGATATCCAGATTGCCAACAAGCGCGCCGAGATGGGCCTGGATGATCCCGTGCTGGTGCAGTTCTGGCGCTATATTACCCGGGCGCTGCAGGGCGACTTTGGCAACGGCACGTCGCTGTATTACGGCGTGCCCATCAATACCGTCATGTCCACAGCGATCGGCAATTCCTTCCGCATCGGCGGCATCGCGGTGCTGCTGGGCACTGCCGTGGGCCTGCTGCTGGGCATCACTGCCGCGCTGCACCGGGGCAA
The DNA here is from genome assembly GCA_902787835.1 of uncultured Eubacteriales bacterium. Taxonomy (GTDB): domain Bacteria; phylum Bacillota; class Clostridia; order Christensenellales; family Aristaeellaceae; genus SFMI01. The sequence goes on along the minus strand of CADAHU010000123.1, from coordinate 3,831 downwards.
ATTCCTGGATGGGTTCTGCACGGTGTTTTCCATCATCGGCGTGTGCGTGCCCTCCTATGTGTTCCTGATTTTCCTGCAGTATAATTTTGCCTTCCGCATCCCCTTCTTCCCCTATTTCTTTGACGCCAGCCGGTTCGCCTTCTCCTCGGTGCTGCCCTCGCTGTCGCTGAGCCTGTTTACCATGTCCACCATCGCCCGGTTCACCCGCAACGAGATGGTGGAGGTGTTTGACAGCGATTACGTGCGCCTGGCGGCCTCCAAGGGGCTCCACGGGCGCAGACTGGTGCTGCGGCACGTGCTGCGCAACGCCCTGATCCCCATCGTCACCGTGCTGGCCCCGCTGGTGGTGGATCTGCTCACCGGCGCGCTGGTGGTGGAAAAGATATACGGCATCAACGGCATCGGCAAGCTGATGGTGGACGCCATCACCGGCGAGGGCATCGATTATAACTATGTGCTGGCGCTGGGCATCCTGTATTCCGCGCTGTACATCGGCGTGATGCTGCTGGTGGATCTGCTTTACGGCGTGCTGGATCCCCGCATCCGCGTATCGGCCAAGGGAGAGGAGGCGTAAACCATGGCAAAAAAGAACATGCAGGCCGCCCCGGCGGTCGCCGCCGAGTATGTGCCGGTGGCGGGGGATTTTGAGCTGCTGCACAGCCGCGATATCCAGACCGACGCCAACTTTGCCTCCCAGAGCTACTGGAAGGGCGTGCTGATCCACTTTTTCAAGAACAAGCGCGCCGTGGTGGGCCTGGTGATCATCACCGTCATCATGCTGCTGGCCATTTTCGGGCCCATCATGAACTCCTACGGCTACAAGGATATCGTGCAGTTCCGCAACGAAAAGAACAAGCGCGTGGTGGCCAAAGGCATTTCTCCCCGCATCCCCTGGCTGCATGAGCTGCTGACCGGCGAAAAATACGACGACAGCTTCAGCGATCTGACCTTCCTCTTCGGCACCGACGATCTGGGCCGCGACCTGTGGACGCGCACCTGGTACGGCGCCCGGGTATCGCTGATCATCGCCTTCGTCACCATCATCATCGATATGATCATCGGCATGAGCTACGGCCTGATATCGGGCTATTTTGGCGGCCTGGCCGATAATATCATGCAGCGCTTCGTGGAGATCGCCAACTCCGTGCCGCGCCTGGTCATCGTATCGGTGCTGGCCATCTTTATGCCCAAGGGCATGGGGCTGGTCATCGTGGCGCTGCTGCTCACCGAGTGGATCGGTATGAGCAAGATCGCCCGCGCGGAGATGCTCAAGATCAAGGAGCAGGAGTACGTGCTGGCCAGCCGCACCCTGGGCGCGGGCAACGGGCACATCATCTTTAAGGAGATCCTGCCCAACACCATCGGCCCCATCATCACCCAGGTGATGTTCTCCATCCCCACCGCCATCTTTACCGAGGCGTTCCTCAGCTTTGTGGGCGTGGGCATCGTGCTGCCCCAGTGCTCCGTGGGCACGCTGATCGAGGACGGCTTCAACAACATCACCACCCTGCCCTATCAGATCCTGCCGCCCATCATCGTGCTGGCGCTGCTGATGCTGGGGTTCAACTTCATCGGCGACGGCCTGCGCGAGGCGCTGGCGCCCAAGCTGGAAGATATGTAAGGAGGCGAGCGATATGAGCGAAAGCACAAAGGCGATCCTCGCCGTCAAAAACCTGGATATCTCCTTCCGCACCAATGCCGGCGTGGTGCACGCCATCCGCGGCGTCACCTTCGATATGGAAAAGGGCGAGACCGTGGCCATCGTGGGCGAATCGGGCTCCGGCAAGAGCGTTTCCTGCAAGGCCATCATGGGCCTGCTGGACAGCAACGCCATCGTCAACAGCGGCGAGATCTGGTATACCTATACCGATGAAAACGGGCAGACGCAGAAGGTGGATCTGCTCAAAATGCCCATCAAGCAGCTGCGCCAGAAGATCAACGGCCAGCACATCGCCATGGTGTTCCAGGATCCCATGACCAGCCTGGACCCCACCATGCCCATTGGCAAGCAGATCATGGAGGGCATCCTGCTGCATAAAAAGACCACCAAGGAGGCCGCCCGCGCCCGGGCGCTGGAGCTATTGCAATTGGTGGGCATCACCGACGCCGAAAAGCGGTTCAAAAACTATCCGCATCAGCTCTCCGGCGGCATGCGCCAGCGCGTGGTTATCGCCATCGCCCTGGCCGCCGATCCCGACGTGCTGATCTGCGACGAGCCCACCACCGCCCTGGACGTGACCATCCAGGCCAAGATCCTGGAGCTGATCAAGGATATCCAGCAAAAGATGGGCCTTTCTGTCATCTATATTACCCACGATCTGGGCGTGGTGGCCAAGGTGGCCGATTATGTGGATGTGATGTACGCCGGCAAGATCATCGAGGTGGGCAACGTAAACGAGATCTTCTACGATCCCAAGCACCCCTATACCTGGGGCCTGCTCTCCGCCATGCCCGATCTGGAGACCGACGACGACCGGCTCTATTCCATCCCGGGCAGCCCGCCCAACCTGCTGCATGAGCCGCCTGGGGACGCCTTTGCCGACCGCAATCCCTTTGCCCTGGCCATCGATAAAAAGGCCGCGCCGCCCTTCTTCCGCGTGTCGCCCACCCATATCGCCGCCACCTGGCTGCTGCATCCCGACGCGCCCAAGATCGAAATGCCCAAGGAACTGCAGCTGCGCCTGGAGCGCGCCCGCAAGGAGGTGGAAAAATACCTATGAGCACCGCCGTACAGCCGCTGCTGGAGGTCAATAACCTGGTGCAGCATTTTCCCATTTCCCGTTCCTATACCGTCAAGGCAGTCAACGGGGTATCCTTCCATATCAATCCCGGTGAAACCTACGGCCTGGTGGGGGAGAGCGGATCGGGCAAGACCACCATCGGCCGCAGCATCATCCGCCTGCATAATCCCACCTCCGGCAGCGTGCGCTTCCAGGGCAGGGAGATTTCCGGCAAGCTGGACAGCGCCACCCGGGAGATGCTCCGGGCGGACATGCAGATGATCTTTCAGGATCCCATGGCCAGCCTGAACCCCCGAAAAAAGGTATCCGATATCATCGGCGAGGGGCTGGATATCCACCACCGCACCGGCAGCCGTCTGGAGCGCGAGGCGCTGATCGGCGAGCTGCTCAAAAAGGTGGGCCTCAGCCCGGAGCACGCCGCCCGGTACCCGCATCAGTTTTCCGGCGGCCAGCGCCAGCGCGTGGGCATCGCCCGGGCGCTGATCATGAACCCCAAGCTGATCATCGCCGATGAGTGCATTTCCGCCCTGGACGTATCCATTCAGGCCCAGGTGGTCAACCTGATGAAGTATATCCAGCAGGATACCGGCTGCGCCTATCTGTTCATCGCCCATGATCTTTCCATGGTCAAGTATATTTCCGACCGGATCGGCGTGCTGCACCTGGGCTATATGGTGGAGGCCGGCACCAAGGAGGAGATTTTCTCCCATCCCGTGCACCCCTATACCAGGTCGCTGCTCTCCGCCATTCCCTACCCCAACCCCGAGGTGGAAAAGCGCCGCCATTCCATCAGCTATGATTACGCCACCAGCGGCATCGATTACGCCCAGGGCACCATGCACACCCTGGAGGGCACCCATACCGTGCTGGCCACCGATCAGGAGCTGGAGCGCTGGCTGCGGGAGTGACGCGGACAAAAGGAGAATTGGGATTTGGCGGGGAGGACGCTGGGCGCTCCGCGCGCCCAGACCTGCGCCAAAGGACCTCCGGTCCGGGGCCTTCCGGCCCGCTTTTCGCTGAAAACCATCCCAAGGGATGCTTTTCCGGGCGCTCAAAGCCCTCTGGACTCCCAACGGGCGGACCAACTTGA
>CADAHU010000122.1 GCA_902787835.1 uncultured Eubacteriales bacterium | reverse complement strand
TCCAGAGGGCCCGCAGCGCCCGAAAAATGATCCAGTGGATCATTTTTAGCGAGGGCGGGCCGGAAGGCCCCGGACCCGAAGGTCCTTTGGCGCAGGTTTGGGCTGCGGAAGCCCAACGTATCTCCCCCGCCAAATTCCAATTTGTCCGTCCATATAGCATATTGCATCCCGGTTTTACAGAGGCGCATGAAAGATTTTCCAGTCTCCCGAGGGCCTCCGCCGCCTCAAAAACAGCTTTTCCCGCTCTTGTTGAACAACGCATTGTATGGTATAATGAATATCTGCGGCCTGCATGCGCCGCGATGAATGGGAGGAACCCTTTTATGCAATACGACGTGATCATCATCGGCGCGGGGCCGGGCGGCATTTACAGCGCCTATGAGCTGAAAAAGCTGAACAAGGATATAAAGATCGCCGTGTTTGAGAGCGGGCATCCGCTGGAAAAGCGCAAGTGCCCCATCGACGGCGATAAGATCAAGACCTGCATCGGCTGCAAAAGCTGCTCCATCATGAGCGGCTTCGGCGGCGCGGGCGCTTTTTCCGACGGTAAATACAACATCACCAACGATTTTGGCGGCACGCTGTACGAGTTTATCGGCAAGCGCCAGGCGCTGGAGCTGATGCGCTATGTGGATGAGATCAACCTGAGCCATGGCGGCGCGGGCACCAAGCTGTACAGCACCGCGGGCACCCGGTTCAAAAAGATCTGCATCCAGAACAAGCTGAACCTGCTGGACGCCTCCGTGCGCCACCTGGGCACCGATATCAACTATGTGGTGCTGCAAAACCTGTACGCCGAGCTCAGGGATCAGATCGACTTCTATTTCGATACCCCGGTGCACACCATCCGCGTGCTGGAGGACGGCTACCAGGTGGAGGCCGAAAACGGGCTGTTCTCCTGCAAAAAGTGCGTGGTCAGCGTGGGCCGCAGCGGCAGCAAATGGATCGAAAAGGTATGCCACGAGCTGGGCATCGGGACCCACAGCAACCGCGTGGATATCGGCGTGCGGGTGGAATTGCCCGCCGTGGTGTTCAGCCACCTGACCGACGAGCTGTACGAGAGCAAGATCGTTTACCGCACCGAAAAGTTTGAGGACGACGTGCGCACCTTCTGCATGAACCCCAACGGCGCGGTGGTGAACGAGAACACCAACGGCATCGTCACCGTGAACGGCCACAGCTACGAGGACAAGAGCAAGCACACCGATAATACCAACTTTGCGTTGCTGGTGAGCAAGCACTTCAGCGAGCCCTTCAAGGACAGCAACGGCTACGGCGAGAGCATCGCCAGGCTCAGCAACATGCTGGGCGGCGGCGTGATCGTGCAGCGGTTCGGCGATCTGATCCGCGGCCGGCGCAGCACGGTAAAGCGCGTGGAGGAGGGCACGGTGACGCCCACCCTGGCGGCCACCCCCGGCGATCTGAGCCTGGTGCTGCCCAAGCGCATCCTGGACGGCATCATCGAGATGATCTACGCCCTGGACCGCATCGCCCCCGGCACCGCCAACGACGATACGCTGCTCTACGGCGTGGAGGTCAAGTTCTATAATATGGAAGTGGATGTCAACGAGCACCTGGAGACCCGCTACCCCGGCCTGTATGTGATCGGCGACGGCAGCGGCATCACCCACAGCCTGTCCCACGCCTCCGCCAGCGGCGTGTACGTGGCGCGGGATATGCTGAGGGCCGCGCAATAAAAAAAGAACCGGGGCTGCCATCGGCGGCCCCGATCCCTTATGCGGCGGTTATTCGTCTCCCAGCTCGTCCTCGATATCGCCGTCATCCTCAAAGTTGGTCTGCACCACTTCGATCAGCGCTTCCATCAGCTCCTGCTCCACCGGCTCGAACTCCTCGATCTCCTCGCCGTCCTCATCGGTGGATACCGTCACCTTCATCACAAAGAAGGTCACGTCCTCCAGGTTCTCCTCGGTCTCCTCGATGTCGTCGCTGAGCAGCACATACTCCTCGCCGTTGTAGTAGAAATAGCGGTTGACGCGCAGGATCAGGCGGTTGCCGTCCTCATCGATGCCTTCCACAATATCCAGCCGTTCATCCTCGGACATGGTCTTTCCCTCCTTACATGGCCGGCGCGGCAAACGCCCCCGGCTTTGCGCTCTTATTATAGCAGAAAACCGCCCGATGCGCTACGGTTAATTTTATTCTTATGTATATCTAACCTGCGATACATGGAATTGACATTGAAAAAAAGCAGGGGATGCCGTATAATAAGGGCAGCCGATCGGGAAGGAGGCGGGAGAATGACCGAGGAGATCCGATTGCAGGATGTGGTGCAGACGCGCAAAAAGCACCCCTGCGGCAGCGATGAATGGACGGTGATCCGCACCGGCGCGGATATCAAGATCCGCTGCCACGGCTGCGGCCGCATCGTGATGCTGGACCGGCAGGATTTTCTCCGCCGCCGCAAGCGCCTGATCAGCCAGGGGCCGGAGCCCGTACAGCCCTGATATGCCGGGCTGGATCTGGGCGCTGCCCGCGGCCGTCATCGCCGCGCTGCTGATCCGCACCTGGATTTTTGAGCTGATCCGGGTGGAGGGCGCCAGCATGCAAAACACCCTGCGGGACGGCAACGTGGTGCTGGTATCCAAGCTGGCCGCGCGCCGCGGTACAATACGCCGGGGCGACGTGATCATCTGCCGCTATCCCCACAGGAGCCGGCGCGCAGGGTTCAGCCTGGGCAGCGCCTTTGAAATCAGCCTGACGCGGCATACGCTGTTTGTAAAGCGCCTGATCGCCCTGCCCGGCGATACGGTGGAGATCCGCGACTGCCGGGTGTACGTAAACGGCGAGGAGACCAACGCCGATGGCATCGATCACCGATCGACCTTCAGCGCCGATTACGGCCCCAGGCGGCTGGGCGCGGATCAGTATTTTGTGCTGGGCGATAACCGCGGCGGCAGCCGCGACAGCCGCGCCGTGGGCCCCATCGGGCGGCGCATGATCATGGGCCGCGTCACCCGGATGCTGTATCCCTTCAGCCGTTTTCTGCGGCGTGTACGATAACAGGCCGGAATTCTCATTACAAACCAAGGAGTCAATCACCATGAGCGAAGCAGTGAACAAAAAGCAGGAAAAACCCAAGAAGACCGTCAAGCAGGAGATCATCAGCTGGATCCTGACGCTGGCCGCGGCGGTGGCCATCGCCCTGGTGATCCGCTCCTTCCTGTTCATCCCCGTGATGGTCAAGGGCGAAAGCATGCAGAACACCCTGATGAACAGGGAAATCGTCATCGCCACCAAGCCCGAGATCCTGGCCGGCAACTTTGAGCACGATGAGATCGTCATCTGCCATTATCCCGGCCGCGGCAGCACGCTGTTCGTCAAGCGGCTGGTGGGCCTGCCCGGCGATACCCTGGAGATCCGGGAGGGCGTGCTGATCCGCAACGGCGAAGAGGTGGACGAATCGGACATGGACAGCATGAACCGCTCCTACGCCAGCATGGCTCCCCTTACCCTGGGGGAGGATGAATTCTTCGTCATGGGCGATAACCGCGGCAACAGCAACGACAGCCGCGCCGTCGGTCCGCTGACCCGCAGCCAGATCGTGGCCCACGTGCAGCGTGTGGTATGGCCGCTGAGCAAATTCTGGCAGAAAGCGGAATAAAATCCGGGGCGGAGCGTATTTGCTTCGCCTTTTTTGCTTATCAACGGAGGTATTATGGCTTTTCAATCCGTGCGTCCCGGGGCGCTGCTCTCCCCCGTCCCCGCCGTGATGGTTTCCTGCGCATCGCAGGCCGCGCGGCCCAACATCATCACCATCGCCTGGGCGGGCACCATCTGCAGCCAGCCGCCCATGGTTTCCATCGCCGTGCGCAAGGATCGGTTTTCCCACCGGATCCTGACGGAGAGCGGCGAGTTTGTGGTCAATCTGGTGGGCGAGGATCAGCTGCGCGCCGCCGATTTCTGCGGCGTCAAATCGGGCCGGGACATGGATAAATTTGCCGCCTGCGGCCTGACCCCCGCGCCGGTAGCGGCCCTGGAGCACGCCCCCGCCATCGCCCAGTGCCCCATCTACCTGGCCTGCAAAATCCAGCAGGTGCTGGAGCTGGGCAGCCATGATCTGTTCCTGGGCCGTATCGTGGATGTGGGCGTGCAGGAGGCGCTGGTGGAGGCGGATGGCAAAATCAACCTGCAAAAGGCCCGCCTGACGGCATACTGCCACGGCGTTTATCACAGCCTGGGCCCGGCGCTGGGCTTTTTTGGATACAGTGTGGCCGCGCCGGAGGTGCTGGAGCGGCGCATGAAGGAAATACAATAAAAGCGAAGGAGAATACCGCTATGCTGAACCGCGTTTTTTTGATCGTGCTGGACTCCGTGGGCGTGGGCGACGCCCCCGACGCCGCGGCCTATGGCGATGAAGGCGCCAACACCGTGGGCCATATCGTGCAAAAGACCCGCCTGCAGCTGCCCCACATGGAGCGCATCGCCTTTGGCCATATCCCGGGCACCGGCCTGACGCGCGATATCGCCGCCGCCGGCGCGTACGGCCGCCTGACCGAGGCCAGCCGGGGCAAGGACACCACCACCGGCCACTGGGAGATCGCCGGCCTGACGCTGCACGAGCCCTTCCCCACCTACCCGAACGGCTTCCCCCAGGACGTGATCGACGCCTTTGAGCAGGCCGTGGGCCGGGGCACCATCGGCAACAAGCCCGCCAGCGGCACCGAGATCCTCAAGGAGCTGGGCGAGGAGCACCTGCGCACCGGCAAGGTGATCGTGTACACCTCGGCGGACAGCGTTTTTCAGATCGCCGCCCATGAGGACATCGTGCCGGTGGAGGAGCTCTACGATATGTGCCGCAAGGCCCGGGCGCTGCTGCAGGGCAAGCACGGCGTGGGCCGCGTGATCGCCCGTCCCTTCGTGGGCACCTGCGCGGCGGATTTCAAGCGCACGCCCCGCCGCCACGACTTCAGCATGGATCCCACCGGGGAAACCATGATGGACGCCCTGAAGGCCGCGGGCTACGATACCCTGGCCGTGGGCAAGATCGAGGATATCTTCAATATGAAGGGCATCACCCAGAGCGTGCACAGCGCCGGCAACCCGGCCTGCCTGGAGAGCCTGATGCAGGATATGGCCCAGGATTTCCGCGGCCTGTGCTTTGTGAACCTGGTGGATTTCGATATGAACTGCGGCCATCGGCGGGATGTGCAGGCCTATGCCCAGTGCCTGCGGGATTTTGACGATTATCTGCCCAACATCCTGGGCGCCATGCGCGATGATGATCTGCTGCTGATCACCGCCGACCACGGCTGCGACCCCACCTATACCGGCACCGACCACACCCGGGAGCGCGTGCCCATCCTGGCCTGGCACCGCGGCATGCGCAAGACTATCGACCTGGGCACCCGCGGCAGCTATGCCGATATCGCCGCCACCGTCTGCGAGGGCTTCCATCTGCCCCAGCGGTTCGGCGCGGATTCATTCTTTAAGGAATTGGGGATGAGCGAAAATGACTGAGCTGGAACGCATTGACCGCGCGGCGGCGTACATCCGCGGGATCGCAGGCGAAAGCGACCTGGGCGTGGTGCTGGGCAGCGGCCTGGGCGATTACGCCGAGGAAATGACCGACGCCAGGGTGATCCCCTACGACGATATTCCCGGCTTCCCCCACGCCACGGTGGCGGGGCACGCCGGCGAGCTCTGGGCGGGCACATTGCACGGCAGCCGGGTGCTGATGATGCGGGGCCGCTTCCACAGCTATGAGGGGCACCCGCTCAACGACGTGGTGCTGCCCATCCGGGTGATGTCGCGGCTTGGGATCAAAACGCTGATCCTCACCAACGCCGCCGGGGCAGTGAACCTGAACTTTGCCCCCGGCGATCTGATGCTGATCACCGATTTTATCAATTTTTCCGGCAAAAACCCGCTGACCGGCCCGAACATTGACGAGTTGGGCCCGCGGTTCCCCGATATGAGCCGCGCCTATGACAAGCGGGAGGGCGTATACGCCTGGTTCAACGGCCCCACCTACGAGACCCCGGCGGAGATCCGCATGGCCCGGGTGCTGGGGGCCGACGCCGTGGGCATGAGCACAGTGCCGGAAACCATCGCCGCGGTGCACGCGGGCATGCAGGTGCTGGGCATCAGCTGCCTGACCAACATGGCCGCCGGCATCCTGGATGCGCCGCTCAGCCACCAGGAGGTCACCGAGACCGCCGAGCGCGTGCGCGGAACCTTCCGCACCCTGCTGGACGGCGTGATCGCCGCGCTGCATGCGTAAGCGTTCCCTGCCAATGATGCTCTCCGCGGCGGTATACCTGACGGCGCTGTTCCTGTTCACGGTATTCCGCCGCGGCTGTTTTACCCATCCGCTGTGCTCGGGCCGCCTCTGCCTGCTGCCCGGCGTGGCATACCGGGATCTGATCTCCTGGGGCTCCTATGGCCGGGCGGCCTGGCTGTTTTTCGGCAACATCGCGTTCTTTGTCCCCCTGGGCCTCTGGCTGGGAATCCGGGGCCGGGGCTTTTGTCGCTGTCTGCTGACGGGGCTGGCGCTCTCCCTGCTGATCGAGGCCGGCCAATACCTGCTGGGCACCGGCATCAGCGAGACCGACGATCTGCTGCTCAACACCCTGGGCGCGCTGCTGGGCCTGGGGCTGTATCGACTGTTTCAAAGGATCAAAAGAAAATGCGAAGGATGACCGAGGGCTCCATTGCCGGGCATCTGACGGCGTACGCGGTGCCGCTGATCCTGGGCAATCTGTTTCAGCTGCTCTATAACGCTGTGGACTCGGTGGTGATCGGCCGCTACGCCGGCGAGGCCGCCGTGGCCGCGGTGAGCGCCGCCAACCCGGTGATGACCATCGCCGTGCTGGGCGTCAGCGGGCTGACCATCGGCGCGTCGGTGCTGATGAGCCGCTTTTTCGGCGCGGGGGATGAAAAGGCCCTGCGCCGGGAGACCGCCACCATCTGCCTGTTCGGCCTGGCGGTATCGGTGGTCATCCTGCTGATGGGCATCCCGCTGGCGGTGCCCTTTCTGCGGCTGCTGAGCACGCCGGAGGAGGTGCTGGAGCGGTCGGCGGCCTATCTGCGGGTGGTGCTGCTGGGCTTTCCCTTTACCTTTCAGTATAACGCCATGGCCTCGGCCATGCGCTCGGTGGGCGATTCCAAGGGCCCGGTCTGGTGCCTGGCCCTGGCCTCGGCGCTCAATACGGGGCTGGATATCCTGGCGGTGGGCGTGCTGCGCTGGGACGTGATGGGCGCGGCGGCGGCCACGGTGATCGCCCAGGCCGTCAGCGCCCTTTTGTGCCTGTGGCTCATGCGGCGCATGCCCCTGCTGTGGCTCTCCCGGCGGGAAATGCGCATCGACCGCCCGCTGCTGGGCGAAACGCTGCGCATCGGCACGGTGACCGCCCTGCAGCAGGTATGCCTGCCCCTGGGCAAGGTGCTGATCCAGCGGGTGATCAATGGCCAGGGCGTGGCCATGATGGCGGCCTTCAACGCCTGCACCCGGATCGACGATTTTGCCATCGTGCCCGAGCAGAGCATCTCCTCGGCGCTGATGACCTGTATGGCCCAGAATATCGGCGCGCGGCGCATGGACCGTGCGCGGCAGTCCTTCCGGGTGGGGCTGATCATTGAACTGTGCTACGGCCTGTGCGTATGCCTGGCGGCATACCTGCTGCGCACGCCCATCATGCACCTGTTCGCCCCCGATCCGGATGCCGCCATGGTGGGCCTGGGCGTGCTGTACCTGGGCATCCTGTCGCCCTTCTACATCCTGCCCGCCTTCAACAACACCCTGCAGGGCTCCTTCCGCGCCATCAAGCGCATGCGGGTCACCCTGGCCGCCACCCTGTTGCAGATGGGCACCCGGGTGATCCTGATCACCATTCTGGTGCCGCGCGTCGGCATCCGCGGCGCGGCCTACGCCACCATCACCGGCTGGGTGCTGATGTCCACCCTGGAGGGCGCGTACTTTGCCCACGTATGGAAAAAGGCTTTTGCGGAATAACAGGAGGCTGTCATGCAAAAGAAAACGCCGGAAGCCGTGAACCCCGGCAAGCAGAAAAAGAAAGCGATCGCGCCCGCCGCCCGGCTGCGGAAGGAGCGCGACTGGGCCGACGGCGCGGCAGCGGCGGACGAGGCCTATGAGAAAACCTACCGGGACGGCAGCGCGGTCAACGAGTGCTGGGCGGAGGGACGCCATGGACGCTGAGCAGAAGGCCGCGCTGGAAAAGATCATCGATCTCTCCCGGCGCATGGTTTTCTTTGGCGGCGCGGGCGTATCCACCGCCAGCGGCATACCGGATTTCAGATCCGCCGACGGGCTGTACGCCCGCGACTTCGACGGTCTGACGCCGGAGATGATCCTGAGCAAATCCTTTTTCTACCTGCATCCGGCGGAGTTTTTTGATTTTTACCGCGCGTACATGGTGCATCCGGCGGCGCAGCCCAACGCCGCCCATCGGCGTCTGTATCAGCTGGAGCGGCAGGACAAGCTGCGGGGCATCGTGACCCAGAACATCGACGGCTTGCACAGGCAGGCCGGCAACAGGCGGGTATACGAGATCCACGGCACGATCTACGAGAACGCCTGCATCGACTGCGGCGCGCCCTATCCCCTGGAAAAGATCACCGGCAGCAGCGGCATACCCCGGTGCGATCACTGCGGCGGCGTGGTGAAGCCCTCGGTGGTGCTCTACGGCGAAGCGCCGGACAAATATGTGATGATGGGCGCCTGCCGGGAGCTTTCCAACGCCGATACGCTGATCGTGGCCGGCACATCGCTGACGGTGGAGCCCGCCGCCTCGCTGATCAAGTATTTTACCGGCAAACACCTGGTGGTGATCAACCGCGAGCCCACCCTGGCCGATGATCGGGCTGATCTGGTGATCCGCGGCGACGTGGCCGAGGCCCTGGCATGACCGAAAGGAGGAGCCCTTGCAGACCGCCAGCATCCTGGTAAAGCCGGCCTCCGGGCTGTGCAATACCCACTGCGATTACTGTTTTTACTGCGATGAGGCCGCCCATCGGGAGTCTGCCCAGCGCGGCATGATGGAGGTGGAAACGCTGCGGGCGCTGATCCGCAAAACGCTGCCCGCCACCCGGCTGCAGTATTCCCTGGCCTTCCAGGGCGGCGAACCCACGCTGCGGGGGCTGGATTTTTTCTGCGCCGCCGCGGAGATGGCCCGGCGGTACAACCGTAATAACGCCCGGGTGACCCTGTCCCTGCAGACCAACGGTGCGGCGCTGGACGGCGCCTGGGCGGAGTTCCTGGCTGAAAATGGCTTTCTGGTGGGGCTGTCGGTGGATGGAACAGCGGCGCTGCATGATCGCCATCGGCATTTGAATGACGGCGGCAGCGCTTACGCGGCAGCCCTGCGGGCGGCGGAGCTATTGGACCGGCGCAGGGTGCCCTACAACATCCTGACCGTGGCGCACCGGGAGACGGCGGCGCATATCCGGGAGATCTACGCGGCCTATCGGCAGCGGGGCTGGCGCTGGCTGCAGTTCATCGATTGCCTGGACCCGCTGGACGCGCCTGCAGCCTGGTCCCTGACGCCCGCCGATTACGGGGATTTTCTGGTCACGCTCTTTGATCTGTGGCAGGCCGACGCGCTGCGCGGGGCTGCGCCCTCCATCCGGCTGTTTGATAACTGGCTGGGCATTCTGCTTGGACGTCCGCCGGAGGCCTGCGCCCAGAGCGGGGTCTGCGGCATCCAATACATCGTGGAGGCCGACGGCGACGTTTATCCCTGCGATTTTTACGCTCTGGACGCCTGGCGGCTGGGGAACATCCGCGCCGACACCCTGGCGCAGATCGATGAAAAGCGCAGCGCCCTGGGCTTTTGCGCCCGCTCCATTCCCCTGCCCGCGCAGTGCGCCGCCTGCCCCTGGCTGCGCCTTTGCCGCAACGGCTGCTACCGCCAGCGCGATGCTGAAACGGGGCTCAGCAAATACTGCGCCTCCTACCGCCTGTTTTTTGAACAGCGCGGAGATCGCCTGGCTGCCCTGGCCCAGCGGATATCCCGCGGGAAGCCGCTGGCATAGGACGGCAATTACCGGTAAATTGGGATTTGACGGGGAGGGGGACGCTTCTCTTTTGAGTCAAAAGAGAAGCAGAAAACCTGCGTTTTTGCCGTAAATGCTGCTGGCTTTTCCGCCA
>CADAHU010000121.1 GCA_902787835.1 uncultured Eubacteriales bacterium | reverse complement strand
CGCGCCGATGGGGATGCGCCGCACGCGCTTGGCCAGGCCCACCAGCAGCGTATCCCGGGGCCCGCAGCCCAGGGAGGCGATCATGTAGGTATACTGGGTGTAGGCCATCACCACCAGGCCGCAGAGCATCATGGGGATGGCCGCCGGCAGGGAGGCCGGCGTGGGGATGATATCTATATAATTGAAGAAATCCACCGATTTGCCCACCACCAGGGCGTCGATGAACATGGCGATGCCGATGGGCTCCCGCAGCGCGATATCGATGGCCAGGATGGTGCAGGATACGGCGATGGAGGCCGTGCCGTACAGGATGCCGAAGGTATGGGACAGGCCCAGGTTCAGCACATCCCAGGGCCCCGCGCCGATGTTCGCGTGGATGGTCAGATAGACGCCGAAGCCATTGGCAAACAGGCTGACCGCCGCCAGCAGCATATTCAGCAGGATCGCCCCGGGGGTACGGTTCCCCCGCAAATCGTTTTTCGTCAGCATGGTGCTCCCGGAGGCCGCCTGTAATGTTGCCTCCCGGCGGCCCGGAGCCCATTATATGCCGTTATAAGGATAAAAGCAAGCGCCGGGGATGGAAAAACCGCCCGGTTGTGCTATAATGGCATATCAAACCTTTGGAGGCGCTTATGGAGATCCCCTTTTCCGGCCCCATCGCCGATCCCCCGATCCCCGGATATCCCGCTTATGACCGGGCCGCCGCGGCTGCCCTGATCCCCCGGATGCCCGCCCTGCGGCAGCTGATCGACGCCCTGCCCGGCGAGGGGCTGACCGCCTTTGGCAAGCTTTCCCCGGGCGAGGAGGCGCTGGAGCGCGTGCGATATGAAATCGACCGGCTGTCCGCCGGAGGGCACAAGGTATCCATGATCATGGCCGATCCAAATACGCTCTCCGGCGTGGCCTTCCGCCCCGGGCTGCCCATGTGCACCCAGAGCACCATCAAGGCCATTTACATCGGCGCGCTGATCGAGAGCAGGCCGGCGGCGCTGCAGGAAAACGGCCAGTACATGCACGACGCGGCGGCGTACTCCGACAACGAATCCTACCACCGGCTGCGGCAGATCTACGGCCCCGGGCCGCTGCTGGCCTGGTGCGGGGAGACCGGCGTGGACCCGGGCTTTGCCGCGCCGCTCTATCCCCGCGCCTATACCGCCCGGGAGATGTTCAAGCTCTGGACGCGGATGTACGTTTTCCTGAACCAAAACGATAAAACCGGCTTTGGCACGTACCTGACCCACAGCCGCGCCTCCGCGGCGGGGGAATTTTTGCCCTGGCCGGTGCACGCCAAGGCGGGCTGGGAGCACGGGCTCAGCGAGGACGAGCCCTATGATCCCGCCGCGCCCATCCCCCCGCGCTTCATCGACGGCGACCCATCCAACGATGAATGCGCCATCAACGATACCGGCATCGTATATACCGGCCGCGGCCCCTTCCTGTTTGTGATCTATACCGATCACCCCTTCGGCATCTTCCCCAATTACACCTCCCCCAACCCCCTGCGCGGCCTGGAGGAAGCGCTGTGCCGCTTGCAGGAGGATTGGATAAAAAAATGATAACGCAAAAGCCCTCCCGGCCTGTTTTCCGGGAGGGCTGTCTTATTGGAGCGTTTATCTTTCGCCCCGCACCTTGGCGTAATCGCGGGTGAAGGCGGCCACGGCGTCGGTCACCAGGGCGCTGTTCAGGCAGCTTTTGAGCAGGGCGGGCGGCACGGTGACGGCATGCGCGCCGCTGTCGATGGCCCGCACCACCTGGCCGGCGTTCTTGAAGCTGGCGCCCAGGATCCTGGATGCGTAACCGCCCAGATCGATCATATCGCGGATCTGGCCGATGACCCGGCCAAAATCGATCTCGTTCTGCTCCATGCGGTTGCAGTAGGGCGCCAGGTAATCGGCCCCGGCGCTCACCGCCAGCATGGCCTGCAGGGGATAATAGATGGCGGTGGCGGTCACATTGACGCCCCGCGCCTTCAGCAGCCGGATGGCCTTTACGCCCTGCTCGGTCACCGGCACCTTTACATAGATATCATCGCCCAGAAGCGCCTGCAGCTCCTGCGCCTCCCGCAGCATGCCCTCGCAGGCTTCGCTGCCCAGCTGCACGTGCATGGAGCAGCCCGGGGTCAGCGCGCGGATCTCCCGCAGCCGCTGCTCGTAATCGAAGGGCAGCGCCGCCTTCAGGATCGAAGGGTTGGTGGTCACGCCCGTGATGGGCAGCATATCCATCGCTTCCCGGATCTCCTCCAGGTTTGCGGTATCGATCATCCATTCCATGGGTTTCGCCTCCTGTCGCTCCCATTGTAAGCCGCGGCATTTTCCCTGTCAAGTTTGACTTTTTTTGCGTCTCTTGCTATACTGATTCCACCTGCGCGGGGTATCCTTTTCCCCGGGCGGGCAATTTCACGTGCAATAAACGGAGGTGCCGCATGCTGAAGCCGCTGCTCCAGTCCCCGCTGCTTGCCAACCTGCTCGATACCATCCGCCAGCCCCAGGGCGCGGCGGCCTATTCGGTATGCGACGGGGCCAAGGCTGCCCTGGCGGCAGCCATCGCCCAGGCGACCGGCCGGCCGATCCTGTACATCGCCCCCGGCGATCGGGACGCCGCCCGGGTGGCGGAGGATATCTGCGCTTTTTTGCCCCAGGGGGCGGTGAGCCTGCGCGCCAGGGAGCGGCAGTTTGCCCGGGCCGCGGCCAGCCGCGAGGGCGAATGGCAGCGCCTCACCGCCCTGGAATCCATCCGATCCGGGGATGCCCGGGTGCTGTGCGCCGCCGCCGACGCCCTGCTCTGGCGCATGACGCCTCCTGCCCTGGCGGACGCCATGACCGTTGCGCTGCGTACCGGCGATACCATCGCCCCGGCCGAGCTCATCGCCCGGCTGACCGAGGCCGGCTACGAGCGGGTGGATATGGTGGAGGGCCGGGGCCAGTGCGCCCTGCGCGGCGCCATTGTGGACGTATTCCCGCCCACGCTGCCCGACGCCCTGCGCATCGAGTTCTTCGACGACGAAATCGACGGCATGCGCGCCTTTGACTGCATCAGCCAACGCAGCCTGCGCCCCATGGACAGCGTGCGCATTCCCCCCGCCGGGGAATACCTGCTGCGCGCCGCCGACCGCCCCGCCGCCGGGGCAAAAATGCGCGCCCTGCTGGAAGAGGCCCAGCGCCGCCTGAGCGAAGCCCGGCCCCAGGATCAGATCGTGCACGGCAGTCTGACCGCCGAGGACCCGGAGGGCGAGTATTCCTCCTCCTCCCGGGAGGGCCTGCGCCGCCTGCTGCGGGAGGCCGAAGCCCTGGAGGCCGGCGGCCTGCCGCGGGTCATCGATCTGTGGGCCCCGCTGCTGATGCCCGAGACCTGCGCCCTGCTGGATTATCTGGAGGATCCCATCGTTCTTGTGGATACCCCCGACCGCTGCGCCGCCCGCCTGCGGGAAAGCATGGAGAGCTACCAGGCAGACCTGGCCCTGGCAGTGGATAATCAGTCCGCCATCCGGGAGCAGCAGGAGCTGCTGTATCCCCCCGAAGAGGCGCTGGCCGCCGTCAACGCCCGGGCGCTTTGCACCCTGCAGGAGTTCCTGCGGGGCTGCGCCGGGTTCAAGCAGGGCGCGCCGGTGCAATTGGAGGCGCTGGCCGCTCCCCAGTACCACGGCAGCGTGCGCGATCTGGCCAACGATATCGCCGCCTGGCGCAGGGAAGGGGCGGAGGTGCTGCTGCTTGCCGGCGGCGAGGCCCGGGCCCAGCGCCTGCGGGAAACGCTGGACGGGGTGGATGCCCGCCTGGACGATGGCGTACAGCTGCTGCCCCTTCCCTTCTCCCACGGCTTTACCTGGCCCCAGGCCGGGCTGCACGCGCTCTCCGACGCCGATATCTACGGCGCGTCCCGCAAAAAGGCCCGCAGCCGTCAGACCAGCGGCCAGCGCATCGAGGCTTTTACCGACCTGAAGGAAGGCGACTACGTGGTGCACGAGATGCACGGTGTGGGCGTGTATATGGGCGTCACCCGGGTGCAGAGCGAGGGCGCCTGGCGGGATTACCTGCTGATCCAGTACAAGGGCAGCGACAAGCTGTACGTGCCCACCGATCAGTTCGACCGGGTGCAGAAATACATCGGCTCCGTGGATACCCCGCCGCCCATCAACAGCCTCTCCGGCAGCGAATGGCAAAAGCAAAAGAGCAAGGTCAAGGCCGGGCTCAAAAAGCTGGCCTTCAGCCTGGTACAGCTCTACGCCGAGCGCGCCGCTACCCCGGGCTACGCCTTCGCCCCCGATAACGCCTGGACCGCCCAGTTCAACGACGGCGTGCCCTATGAGCTGACCCCCGATCAGGAGCACGCGGTGGAGGATATTAAGCGCGATATGGAGGCCCCGCGCAACATGGACCGCCTGTTGTGCGGCGACGTGGGCTACGGCAAAACCGAGGTGGCCATGCGCGCCGCTTTCAAGGCGGTGAGCGATAACAAGCAGGTGGCGCTGCTGGCCCCCACCACCATCCTGGCCCAGCAGCACTATTACACCTGCAAAAACCGCTTCCACGATTTCCCGGTGAACATCGACGTGGTCAGCCGCTTCCGCAGCCCCAAGGCCCAGCGGGAGGCTCTGGCCAACGTGATGTCGGGCAAGACCGATATCCTGATCGGCACTCACCGGCTGCTGAGCAAAGATGTGCAGTTCAAAAACCTGGGGCTGCTGATCATCGATGAGGAGCAGCGCTTCGGCGTGGCGCACAAGGAGCAGATCAAGAATATGAAAAAGACGGTGGACGTGCTGACGCTCTCGGCCACGCCCATCCCCCGCACCCTGCACATGGGCATGGTGGGCGTGCGCGATATGAGCCTGCTGGAAACGCCGCCCGAGGAGCGCATCCCGGTGCAGACCTACGTGATGGATTACAACGAGGGCGTGGTGCGCTCCGCCATCCTGCGGGAAATCGCCCGGGGCGGCCAGGTCTATTTCCTTTATAACCGGGTATCCAACATTGATTCCTTTGCCGCTCGCCTGCGGCAGCTGGTGCCCGAGGCGCGCATCGCCATCGGTCACGGGCAGATGCAGGAGCACGCCCTGGAGGACGTGATGCTGGATTTTTACGGCGGCAAGTACGATGTGCTGCTGTGCTCCACCATCATCGAGAACGGCCTGGACGTGCCCACCGCCAACACCATGATCGTATACGACGCCGACCGCTTCGGCCTGAGTCAGCTCTATCAGCTGCGCGGGCGCGTGGGCCGCAGCAATCGGGTAGCCTACGCCTATTTCACCGTGCGTCCCGATAAAATGCTCTCCGAGACCGCCGAAAAGCGTCTGGCCGCCATCCGGGAGTTTACCGAGTTCGGCGCGGGCTTCCGCATCGCCATGCGCGATCTGGAGATCCGCGGCGCGGGCGATATCTTCGGCGCGGAGCAGAGCGGCCATATCAGCACCGTGGGCTACGATATGTACTGCAAGCTGATCGAGGAGGCCGTGCGCGAGGCCCGGGGCGAGAAGCCCGCGCCGGACGAGCTGGAGCCGCGCATCGATCTCAAGGTGGACGCTTACCTGCCCGACAGCTACGTGCGCGGCGGCAGCCAGCGCGTGGAGATCTACAAGCGCATATCGGGCATCCGCTCCTTTGCCGACCGGGCCGATATCATCGACGAGCTCATTGACCGCTTCGGCGATATCCCGGACCCCGTGATGACGCTGCTGGACGTGGCGCTGGTGCGCGCCCTGTGCGTGCGCCTGGGCGTCGATGTGGTGCGCCGGCAGAACGGCATGGTGCTGCTGCGCTTCGATATGCGCAGCGCCGCATCCTTTACCGATCTGGCCGCAGCCCTGGAGGGCAGTCAGATCCGCTTCTCCACCGGCCGCGTGCCCGCCCTGGTGCTCGCCACCCGGCAGAACCAGACCGACGCCGACGCCCTCAAGCTCCTGGCAGCGCAGATGAACGCCCTGGTGCAGGCGCTGGACGCCCTGCCGCAGCCCGCGGCGGAATGAGCGGGCTTAAAGCTGCAAATTAGGATTTGACGGGGGAGGAGTACGAACGGGGGCGTTCCTTCTTGGAGCCCAAGAAGGAACCGAAGAAGGCTGCGTTTGTCGCCGTAAATGCTGCGGGATTTGCCGCCAACAGGCAAAGCGCACCGCTGAACAAAGGGAAAATCCCTGAAAAATGAACAAGCTCATTTTTCAGGGATTTTCCCTTTGTTCTTTTTGCCCGGGAACTCGCTTGGCAACCTAACCAAACTGGCGGAAACGAGTTTGTTCGGCGATTCAAGCTGGTCCGCCCGTTGGGATTCCAAAGGGCCGAAGGTCCTTTGGCGCAGGTTTGGGCTGCGGAAGCCCAACGTACCCTTCCCCGTTAAATCCCAATTTGTTCGTCCATGATTGAATAATTGCAAGAAACCCGCTCATTGACCGGCGATGCATCCGGCCAATGAGCGGTGTTCTTATTGCGGCAGCTTTACCACCGTGCCGGCGGTAAAATCATCGGGGGCCAGGCAGGGATTGGCCCGCAGCAGCTGGCTGACCGACAGCCGGTAGCGCGCGGCCGCCTTTTCCAGCGTATCGCCCTCCGCCTCCGCCAGCGTCACCGTGGCGGGCAGGGCGCAGGGCAGATTGATGCGCGGCACGCATACCACGTCGCCCGCCTTCAGCTCCTCCAGGTCCAGGCTGGGGTTGGCGGCCTCCAGGGTATGCAGGCTCTTGTTATGAGCGATCTGGATATCGGACACGGTCTCCCCGGCGGCCACAGTATGCTGGTTTTGCGCGGGGCAGGCGGATGTACCCGGCTGCTCAGGCTGGGGCCGGGTATCGGGCTCCTGGGCCGGAGTGTCGGCGCAGGAGGGGATGCACAGCACGTCGCCCACCATCAATCGTGACGGCTGGATCTCCGCATTGGCGTTCTCGCGCAGGGGCACCCCCAGCCGCCGGGCGATCAGATAAAAGCTGTCGCCGCGCTTGACGGTATAGGTGTAAGCGCAGGCAGGCTGACGGGCTTGGGTCACGGCATCGGACATAAAATGCACCTCCCATAGGATGTATCGCTCCATCCTATGCGGAGGCGTTCTTTTTGTTCCAGGTTTTTTTCAATACGGACGCGCAAAAACGGGCTGTCAAATTGGAATTTGACGGGGGAAGGGATACGCTTCTCTTTTGAGTCAAAAGAGAAGCAGAAAACCTGCGTTTTCGCCGTAAATGCTGCTGGCTTTTCCGCCAACAGGCTTTAACGCCTGCCACCGTTCCCGGACAAGGCCAGCTTCGCTGGCCGCGCGGTGCGCAAAGCGCACCGCTGAACACAGGAA
>CADAHU010000120.1 GCA_902787835.1 uncultured Eubacteriales bacterium | reverse complement strand
TCCGCCCGTTGGAGTCCAGAGGACGAAGTCCTTTGGCGCAGAGTTTTAGAGGCCGCGGAGGCCTCTAACGTATTCCGGCCACCTCCAAATCCCAATTTGCATTTCCGCGCTTACCCCAGTTCCACCGCCAGGCAGGGCGCGTATTCCGTGGGCAGCTGCGGCGGGAGCTGCACAGTCAGCACACCGTACTGATGCGCGAAGGGCACGCTGCCCACGCCCAGCAAGCGCACGGCGCGCACCTGCTCGCCCTCATCAAAGCTGCGCAGCACGGCAGCCCGGCCCGGCCTGGCCCCCATCAGGAAAGCGAACACCGTTTTGTCCCGGCACACATAGCGCACGTCGTCCTCCTGCCACTGCGCGGCATCCTCCCGGAAATCCCTGAACGCCAGCTGTGTGCGTCCCTCCCCCACGCGCTTCCAGGGGCGGGAGCCATACAGCGCCTCGCCGTGCACCGCGTACCAGGCGGCCATTTCATCCAGGATATAGCCCGTCTCCTCGTCAATGGAGCCGTCGGGCCGCTGCAGGATATTGAGCAGCATGCAGCCGTTCTTGGCCGCCACATCCAGCAGGATATCGATGATCTCCCGGGGCTTTTTATAGGCCGCCTTGGCATCGTAGAACCAGCCTCCGATGCAGGTATCCGTCTGCCAGGGATACTCGCTGGCCTGATCCAGCATCCCGCGCTCGATATCCAGCACGCCCACGCGGTAAACGCCCGCATCGCGGCATTTCTGGGTATAAACAGCCCGGTTCTCCCCATAGCGGGCAATGGACGCGTTGTACAGATGCGCCACCGCCTCCAGCCCCTCCCTGTACCGCCCGTCCAGCGTAAAGGCTGCCTTTTCCTCCTGCCAGTGATCGCCGAAGGGCAGGGAACCATCCGTGTACAAAAGATCCGGAGTGTAGCGGTCGATGAGCTCCAGCATGCATTGCTGCCAGTAGCGCTTGAATCTGGGATTGTCGGTATACCAGGGCTCCAGCCGCCCGATGGCATCCGGGCCCGCGTGCTCCCCGTTATCATGGTAAAAATCCCGCCAGGCCGGATCGCAGCCGTCATAGGGCACGCCCCGGTAGGGCCCCCAGGCGTCGCAGCCCTTGTTGACCCGCCACCAGCTGAAGGACGCGCCCAAATGCTCGCTGACGCCAAAGGGCAGCCCTCGCTTTTCCGCCGCCGCCTTCCACAGGCCGACGATATCCTTCTTCGGCCCCACGCGCACGCTGTTCATGGGGTTCAGTGCGGAATCATAATTGAAAAAGTGATCATGATGGGTGGCCTGGGCCACAAAATACCGGGCCCCCGCCTTCACGTATCTGTCCATCAGCGCGTCGGGATCAAAGCGCTCCGCCTTCCACAGGGCGCAGATATCCTTGTAGCCGAACTGGGACGGATGGCCGTAGTGCCGCAGATGATACAGGTATTGGGGCGTCCCCTGGATGTACATGTTCCTGGCGTACCAATCGCCGCACATGGGCACGCTCTGCGGCCCCCAATGGCTCCAGATGCCCAGCTTGGCATCCCGGAACCACGCCGGGTAATCATGCGTATACAGGGAATCGAACGCGGCTTCAAAGGTTTTCATGGGCAAACCTCCCTTTCTTTTTTACGGCGCGATGACCTTGACGATGTACCCGCTGGCGCGGTTGTCATCGCTGTTTTCGCACAGGCCCACCATCACGATGCCGCCGTCGGCGGGATCGATGGCCGCGGCGTTAAAGCGGTCGTTGCCCGCCAGATCGCCGGTGAACTGCCAGAGCAGGCGGCCGGTCTCATCGATGCAGACAGCCCAGGCGTCCTTGTAGCCGCGCACGCCGCGGCCGCCCTGGATATCGCCATCGGAGGACATGGTGGAGCCCAGCAGCAGATAACGGCCGCCGGGCAGGATCGTGGTGCCGCACAGCTCCTCATCGCCGCTGCCGCCATAGGTTTTGCTCCATACGGCACGGCCCTGGCCGTCGATCACCATGGCCCAGAAATCATGCTCGCCCCGGGAGCCGCTCTCGGTAAAGCCGGTCACCAGATAGGTGCCGTTGCCCAGATCGCGGATATTATCGAAGGTATCCTGGCCGCTGCCGCCGTAGGTGATGCTGCGCACCACGTTCAGGCTCCTGTCCACAATGATGATCAGGCCGTCGCTGTTGCTCATGCCCACCATGATGAACCCGCCGTCGGGGGTGGCCACGGCGGAATCGGGAATATCGTCGATCCCGCCGCCAAAGTTGCGGATATCCAGCAGCTGGCCCTCCTTGCTCATCTTGACCATAAAGAAATCCTGATGCCCAAAGCCGGGCACCACCGAAGCCTTGTTGGCGTTCAGCCAGCCGCAGCCCGCCAGGGTGCCGTCCGCCAGCTCGATCACCACGTCAAAGCCGAAGGGCGTGCTGCCCACGCCGAAGCTCTTCATCCACTGAATGTTGAAATTGGCGTCCAGCCGCCCGATCAGCGCGTTGGCGCGCTTGGAGGTGGCGGTGGGGGTGCCGGTATAGGTCAGGGTATCCCAGATGCCGGCAAAATCCTTATTGTTGGAGCGGGTGACCCCGGCCACAAAGTAATGGTCGCCCTCGGGCAGGATGCAGTGGTAGCTGTCCAGCTCCGATCCGCCCGAAACGCGGATGTTTTCAAAATTCCCATAGGGATCCATCAGGATGGCCATGGCGTCCCGCCCGCCGCCCCGGGCCACCAGCTGGCCCGCGTTGGAGGAGGTGCGGCCCGACAGCACGGTGCCCGTCCCATCGGTCTGCGCCGCCGCCCACATGAACTCGGTAAACCCGTTGCCCTGGGGAAAGCGCTGGAACAGGAAGGCCGGGGTGGCGTAGCCCAGGCGGAAGCGCTCCGGCGCGGCGGTCTGCCAGCCCGGGATCTGATCGGCGTGCACATAAATGGCCTCGGGCTTCTCCAGCCCCTCCACCCGCAGATAGGCCCATTCCCGGCCATAGGCGTCCCGCTCGGCATGCAGCCGCGTCACCATCATGGGAGCGGAAAAGACAGAGGCCGGGGCGGCGCCCTCCGCCGGCGCGCGGCGGTTCATGGTGCCGGCAGGCAGGGAGAACTGCGCGGGCGGCGCCCAGATCATCAGCGGCACATAGCCCCGGGGGCTCAGCGCCCCGCCGGGCACCCAGCCGCGGGTCAGCAGGCCGTATTCATCCAGCAGCTGCACAAAATACCAGCCGGTATAGGGATCCTGAGCCAGCACGTTCACATGGGCGCCGGCATCCAGGGTGGCGATCAGCAGCGATCCCGGATCGGGCAGCGACCGCAGCCGCGCCTGATCCCCCAGCCGCGCCGCGGCGGGGTACTCCAGGCCCCGGGTGGGCCGGCCGGTGAAGGGGTCCACCGCGTTCAGATCCAGCGGCTCCCAGCTTTGATCGGTCACGGTGACGCCTGAGCAATCGATGGAGAGCAGCTTGACCAGGGCGGGATGGGCATCCTCGGTGCGGCGCAGCAGCTCGGTTTCCGCGATGCCGTAGCCCTGGATGCGGGTGACCGCGTAGGTGGATTGGCCGGAGGTTTGGCCGCGCAGGCGCACGGAATACTGGCCCCGGGCCAGCATCACGGTTTTTTCTTCCATGTTATTGCCGGTCATGGCCAGGAAGCCGAAGGACGCCCGGCTGCGGAAATCCTCCGGCGCGGAGGAGAGGTACTCGCCGCTGCCGTCGGTGACATACACATCCATGCGGGAATCCACCGAGATGCGGAAGGCGCTGCACGCGCCGTCATCCGGGGCGCAGCTGGCCGCGGCGATGGTCATAAAGACCTGCGCCAGCTGGCTGTCGATATCGGCAATATCGCCAAAATCGATTTCAAAATAGCGGTTCTCATACCCGGCGTTCAGCACCCGGCGGGCCTCCTGCTTTTCGGAAGCGCTCATGCCGCCCAGCAGGCCCACGGTATACACCATGCCGTCGGCGCGGATATCCCAGCCGGCGCTGATGGGATCGCGGCCCTCGTTGGCCAGGCCGTCGGTGAGCATCACATAGACGCGCTTTGCCTCCGGGCGGCCCACCCGGCCCAGCATGGCCCGGGCCACATCAAAGCCGCCGCCCAGGTTGGTGGTGCCGCCGGTATAAATGCCGCGGATGGCGGCGTACAGCGCGTTCTGCTGCTCCGCCGCCCTGGGCTCGGATACCTCGCTGGCATAGCTGTCGTACTGCACCACGCCCACCCGGCTCTGGCTGTTGATGGCAAACAGCGTCTGAGCAAAATACACCGCCGCGTCCTGGGCATAGGAGATCAGCTGCTTGCCCAGGGCGGAGCCGGTGGCCATGGAGCCCGAGGAATCGATGATCAGCACCACGTCCAGCGGCTCGTTTACAAACCGCGATGTCATGGCCGCGTCGGCATCGGGCCGCCCGGTGGGCTCCACCACGTTGCCCACCGCGTCTCCCGCGTCATAGGTCAGTATCTCGGTCATCGTGCTGATGTCCTCGCCCATGGCCGCCGCGGGCAGCAGCAGCGCCAGGCAAAGCAGCCAGCACAGCAGGCGTTTTGGCATCCTTCATTCCTCCCCGTGATTTACAGTTCCATTACCAGACAGCTTTCCCTGCCATAATAATCAAAGCATCGGACGGCGGCGGCATCCACCTGCTCCCCGGCCATCAGGATGGGCACAGCGGGCGGGCAGCCCATGTGCGCGTCAGCCAGCGCCCGGCCCAGCGCCTCCCGGATCGGGACCTGCCGCCGGGGCGAAAGCATGGCCTGCCGGATGGAGCACACCCGGCGGGGCATGGGCAGCGGCGGCGGCAGAAGCTCAATGGGCGGCCGTTTCGGTATCTCCAGCAAGGCCGCCTCCAGCCGGTCAAAATCCGCCGCCGGGGTATGGGGCGAGGGCATCAGCACCAGATGATCGGGATCGCTGAACTCGCACTCGATCCCCCGCGCCCGCAGCAGATCATGCAATTCATCGCCGGTATATCCATATCCCTTGGGCATCAGGGCAAGCTTCATCGGTTCCTCCCCGGTGATCGTCCAGCCCGCGTCCCGCAGCCTGTTTTTCAGGCGTTCCGTCCGCGCAATACACCGCGCCAGCCGCTCCGGATACGCCCCGGCCAGATCAGCGTTGGCGGCGTCCAGGGACTGCAGGATCAAATAGGATGGGCTGGTGGAAGCGAACAGGGAAAGCGCCGCCTCCGCCTCCCGGCAGAACTCCTCCGGCGCATCAGGCCCAATATGCAGATAGGCCGCGCCGGTAAGGCAGCCCAGCGTTTTATGGGCCGAATCGCAGCACAGATCAGCTCCCAAGGTTATCGGATGCGCATCCTCCGGTAAAAACTTCAGGTACGCGCCATGGGCGTTATCCACCAGCAGCGGCACATGACAGCTCCGGCACACCGCCGAAAGCCCGGCGATATCCAGCATATGCCCCAGATAATCGGGCGAGGTGAGGTACACCGCCATATACTGCCCAGCTCCCAGCGCTTCCTCCAGCGCTCCGGGCGCGATATCGCAGCGCAGCAGGCTGCCGTCCGCCGGGTACAGCCAATCGATATCGATATCCAGCAGCGCCGCCGCCGTCATCAGCGTTTTATGGGCGTTGCGGCCCGCCAGCAGCCGGCAGGGAACGCCCAGGCGTTTGGCCCGCAGCAGCGCCAGATACAGCATGGCCCGGATGCACAGGCTGCTGCCCTCGGCGCTGTACAGCGTTCGCGCCGCGCCGAAGAGCCGCGCGGCGTTTTTCTCGCTCTCCCGGATGATGCCCCGGGCGTGGTACAATTCGTCCGCCCCGGCGATCTCGGTGATATCCAGTTTTTCGATGCCCAGCGGCCCCGCGCCCTTGTGTCCGGGCATATGCATGCGCACGCCCTCCCGGGCGGCGTAATCGCGCACAAAATCGCAGATGGGGGTGTTCATGGGGCTTCTTTCCCTCCTGCCCACTGATATGAAAAAGCCGCCGCGCATGGGATCCCCGCGCGGCGGCTGTATTATTGACCGATCTGCTCCGCCGCCTGCAGGGCGATGGCGCACTCCATACGCTTTTTGAACAGCTCGCAGCCATACTTGTACACGCCCCGCACGCTGCCGGTGGCGTGATAGGCGTTGGCCGCGCAGCCGCCGCTGCAATAGAGCTTGGCCCAGCAATCCCGGCATTCCGGGCGGGCGTACACATTGCAATCGGCAAACTCCTGCCGGATGGCGGTGTTGCTGACGCCGTGCCACACGTCGCCCAGCCTGAACTTCTCCTCGCCCACAAACTGATGGCAGGGGTACAGATCGCCCCAGGGGGTGACCGCCATATACTCGGTGCC
>CADAHU010000119.1 GCA_902787835.1 uncultured Eubacteriales bacterium | reverse complement strand
CAAAAAGAACAAAGGGAAAATCCCTGAAAAATGAGCTTGTTCATTTTTCAGGGATTTTCCCTTTGTTCAGCGGTGCGCTTTGCGCACCGCGCGGCCAGCAAAGCTGGCCCTGCCTGGGAACGGTTGCAGGCGTTAAAGCCTGTTGGCGGAAAATCCAGCAGCATTTACGGCGACAAACGCAGCCTTCTTCGGTTCCTTCTTGGGCTCCAAGAAGGAACGCCTCCGTTCGTATTCCTCTCCTGCAAATCCAAATTTAATGCTTCAGCACCTAAATGGAGGTGTCAAAGCTGCGCACGCCCAGCTGCGCCCCGCAGCTTTCGCGCACGATCAGGCTGCTCTCGTAGGTCTGGTTAAAGCTGATGGGATGCCCCGCGTTGATGGACATGATCAGCTCGGCCATGGCGGAGCGTCCATGCTCATAGGGGTGCAGATCCACCGTGGTGAGCGAGGGGGTCAGATAGGGCGTAAAGAAAGCGTTATCGCAGCCCACCAGCGCCACATCCCGGGGCACATCCAAGCCGCTGCGCTGCAGTTCCCGGAGCGCGCCCAGGGCCACCAGATCATTGATGGCCACAATGGCGGTGGGATACTCCTCCCGGCGATGATTGCCCAGCAGGATGCTGACGCCCAGCTCCCCCGCCTGGGGCGTGCAGCCGGTGAGCATCACATACATGGGATCCCGATGGCAGCCCAGGCGTTCCACTTCTTCATAATAAGCGTTCTCCCGGATGACGCTGAACCGCGCGCTGTGATCACCGCCCACAAAGGCGATGCGCCTGTGCCCCAGCATGGTCAGGTGCGCCATGGCCTTGCGGATGCACTGGGAGGGATCGGAGGTCAGCCTTGCGCACTCAATGCCCTCGATGGGAGGACCGATGGCCACCAGCGGCATGGCGTGCTGAATGCGCTGCAGGCAGGCGCGGGTCACATCCTGATAGGCGCTGCTCTCCACCACCGAGCCGGCCAGCAGCGCGCCCACGGGCTGCAGCTCCAGCAAATCGTTGGTGATGGCCTCGACGCCCACGCTTTCCGGATAGCTGAGCAGCAGCAGCTTATAGCCGCTCCGGGCGGCCTCCGCCGTGATGCCCTCGCACATGGCGGCATAATAAGGGCTGGTTTGTGAGGAAAGCACCGCCGCAATGCAGCGGGCGCTTTCTTTTTTTTGCGTGGCGCGGATGCTGCCGGGCCTGTAATCCAGCGCGGCCATGGCCTCCTCCACCTTCTTCCTGGATGCGGCCGATATGCTGCCGCCCGAAAGCGCCCGGGATACCGTGGCGATGGATACCCCCGCCCGCTGTGCCACATCCACAATAGTGGGCTGTTTTTCATTCATACCGCTGCGCCTCGCTTTTCATTTGGAGCCTCTCCGCCCGCGATCTTTTATGCTGTATCCTATTATACCAGTCATCCAGGAGGATTTCAATAGGATTTTGAAAATATTTACGCTTATTTTCACTTTTGTAAAATTACAAAAAAGGTATTGACACATAGGGGAAATGGGATATAATTGATGATGTAAGACAAAACGCGTTGCACCGATATATCCAGGATGGAAATCATTTACACGTATCAAAACGGCAGGACCGTTTTCGATAAAATAAAAAGGAGGAACTATTTTATGAAGAAGCTGCTTGCTCTGGTGCTGGCCGTCATGATGCTGGCCTCCATCGCCGGCGTCGCCGCCGCCGAAGGCGCCCAGACCCTGACCATCGTTGCCTGGGACGCCAACACCACCCCCTATCTGACCGCGCAGAAGGAAGCCTATGAGGCTGCCCATCCCGGCACCACCATCGAGTACATCGACGTGTCCAGCCAGGATTATGACACCAAGGTTGCCGCCATGCTGGCCGGCGGCGATACCAGCGACATCTACATGGTAAAGGATATCCCCGCTCTGCTGAACTGGTATGATGCCGGCTACGCCGAGAATCTGAACGATTACATCGCCGGCGCCAGCTATGATCTGTCCGGTTTCGTGGGCATGGAAGCCAACTACTGCGTGAACGGCGAGCAGATCGCCCTGCCCTTCCGTTCTGACTTCGAGATCCTGTTCTACAACAAGGATCTGTTCGACGCCGCCGGCGTGGAATATCCCACCAACGATATGACCTGGGAGCAGTACAAGGAAAAGGCCCTGGCCCTGACCAACGAGGCCGAAGGCATCTACGGCACCCACTATCACACCTGGCTGTCCACCGCTGTCAACTACAGCGTGGCTGACGGCGTGAACACCCTGGTGGACGGCGAATACAGTGATCTGGCCTACTTCTATCAGCTGATCCTGGATCTGGAAGACGCCGGCGCCTGCATGTCCTATCCCGAAATCAGCGCTGCCGGCCTGCATTACAGCGGTGCCTTCGGCAACGGCAACATCGCCATGATGCCCATGGGCTACTGGTATGTGGCTACCCTGATCCAGCATATTCAGGATGGCACCTACAACGTGAAGAACTGGGGCCTGGCCGCCATGCCCACCAAGGAAGACGTGAAGGCCGGTTCCACCTTCGGCAACCTGACCGGCGTGATGATCAACAAGGCCTCCGCCAATAAGGATCTGGCCTGGGATTACGTCGCCTGGCTGTGCGGCGAAGAAGGCGCCAAGGTGACCGCTGAAGTCGGCAACCGTCCCGCTTGGGTTTCCGAGGGCGTGGCTGACGTGATGAGCGCCATCGACGGCTTCCCCACCGATGAAGGCTCCAAGGCTGCCCTGCTGCCCACCTATGTGGCCATCGAGATCCCCGGCACCGCGCTGAGCGGCCAGATCTCCAGCATCCTGGGCGAGGAGCACAGCGCCATCATGACCCGTGAGATCTCCATCGAAGAGGGCATCGAGAACATGAACGAGCGCGTGGGCGAGCTGCTGGGCAAGTAAGCCGACGCAAAGATCCTGTAACCTGTAACTTTCAAGGGCGGGAAGAGCGATTCACCTCGCTCCTCCCGCCCTTTCCATTGCACAGCTGCATTTATTAAGGAGGCACCATGTCACAACAAGCCGCGCGCGCGCCGCAGGCCCGAAAGAAATACAAGATGGGCAAGCTGGAACGCAAAAACACGCTGATCGCCTATTCCTTTTTGGCTCCCAATTTTATCGGCTTCGCCGTATTTACGCTGATCCCGGTGGTGCTGTCCGTCATCATGTCCTTTACCGAATGGAAGGGCGGCGCGCTGAGCAGCATGCAATGGGTAGGCGGCGACAATTACGCCTCCATCTTCAACACCGCCAAGGTGGGCGCCAAAATGGCGGAGCTTGGCTTCTTTGGCGGGCTCGATTACTTTTTTACCAAGGTTGACCTGGGCATCGCCCTGAAAAACACCGTATTCTTCACCATCGTCACGGTGCCCCTTTCCCTGATCTGCGCCATCGCCCTGGCCCTGGTCCTCAACAAGGCGGTCAAGGGCGCGGTGGCCTTCCGCGCCATCCTGTTCTTCCCCTACGTCGCCTCCATGGTGGCCATCTGCGTTTGCTGGAACTTCATGCTGATGAAGAACGGCCCCGTAAACCAAATACTGATGTCCATCGGCATCAACTTTAACAAGAGCTGGACGGCAGACAGTACCATGGCCATGTGGGCCATCGTGCTGGTAAGCGTCTGGCGAAACATGGGCTATTACATGGTAATTTACCTGGCCGCCCTGCAGGGCGTACCCCGCGAGCTGTACGAAGCCGCCACCGTGGACGGCGCCAACAAGTGGCAGCAGTTCTGGAGCGTTACGCTGCCCCAGCTGCGCCCCACCACCTTCTTTGCCTCCATCATGCTGATCATCGGCTGCTTCAAAATTTATGACACCGTCGCCATCATGACCAACGGCGGCCCCGGACGCGCCACCAAAATGCTGGTCATTTACATTTATCAGGAAGCCTTCACCAATTTCCGCTACGGCATCGCCAGCGCCATCTCCATGGTGCTGCTGGTGATCGTTCTGCTGGTCACCATCATCCAGTTCAGCATGGAAAGCAAATACTCCAACAATTAAGAAAGGAGGCCGGAATATGTCTCAGGCTGCTGCAAACAATCCCATGAACGAATCCCATTTCAGGCTGCCCATTGGAAAGATCCTGCTGTACATCGTTTTGATCGCCCTTTCCGCATTCACGCTGATCCCCTTCGTATGGATGATTTCGGCTTCCCTGAAGCTGGACCGCGAGGTTTTCGCCTTCCCCATGAAGTGGATCCCGGAAACCTTCCACTGGGAAAACTATACTCTGATCTGGAGCAAGGTGCCCATGCTGACGTATTTCAAGAATACGGCCATCATCGCCATCTGCGTCACCTTTATCCAGACGCTCACCTCCTCCTTTGCCGCCTATGCCTTTGCCAAGCTGAACTTCCGCGGCCGCAATGTGCTGTTCCTGTGCTATATCGGCACCATCGCCGTGCCGTGGCAGGCCTATATGCTGCCCCAGTTCATCCTGATGCGCTCCATGGGCCTCTATGACCGGCTGCTGGCCATCATGGTGCTGCAGGCGTTCAGCGCCTTCGGCGTGTTCCTGATGCGCCAGTTCTACCAGAACATCCCCAACGAGCTGTGCGAGGCCGCCCGCATCGACGGCCTGAGCGAATACGGCATCTGGCTGCGCATCATGCTGCCCCTGTCCACCGCCGCCATCGCCACGCTGGTGATTTTCACCTTTGTGGGCACCTGGAACGATTACATGGGCCCCATGATCTACCTGACCCGCGAGGAAAACAAAACCATCCAGGTGGGCCTGCGCCGCTTCATTCAGGAGAACAGCAGCGATTACCATCTGATCATGGCCGCCTCCGTGGTATCGCTGGTGCCTGTTTCCATCGTGTTCCTGGCGCTGCAGCGCTACTTCATCGAGGGCATCGCCACCAGCGGCCTGAAGGGATAAAAAGCGATGTTTGCCGAATATCTGAACGATCATCCGATGCGCTCCCTGCTGGCGGAGCGCCCGCAGCTTGGCGTTCCCACGGCGGCGGACCGCGCGGCATGGGACGCCCTTCCAGACAAGCTCCGCGCAGAGATCGAGAGTCTTTGCGCGGCTTACCGGGAGCTCCCCTATCCCCTGCGCACTGCAGCCGGTTTCCTGTCCTTTGTGCGGGACGGGAGTCGGAAGGCCGACGAGGAACCCTATTTTCTGCGGAGGCGCAAGCTGTGCGCGGCGGTTTTGGCCTGCTGTCTGGATGCCGGGGCCCCGCTGGACGATGTGATCAAC
Organism: uncultured Eubacteriales bacterium; assembly: GCA_902787835.1. Classification (GTDB taxonomy): domain Bacteria; phylum Bacillota; class Clostridia; order Christensenellales; family Aristaeellaceae; genus SFMI01. The sequence continues at coordinate 2,679 of CADAHU010000119.1, read as the reverse complement.
GGCCTCTGGTGCATCTGCGAGGAAACCAGCTGGGTGATCAGCGCCCATAACGTAAACCCCATTCCCGGCGCGCCCAGCCCGAAGGAATACCCGCTGCCCGATCCTGAACGGCCCTATGTGGACTTGTTCAGCGCCCAGACCGCCATGATCCTGACGCTGACGCGGTATCTGCTTCAGGAAAGATTGGATGCGGTTTCGCCGTTGCTGTGCCGGCGCATTGAGCGGGAAATTCAGCATCGGGTGCTGACGCCCTTTATGGAAACCGATGATTTCTGGTGGATGGGCTTCCGGCGGAAGGATCTGTGCAACTGGACGCCCTGGATCCTGTCCAACGTGATGCTCAGCGCCTGCCTGCTCATTCCGGACCGGACGGCGCTGTCCGCCCTGCTGGACCGCGGCTGCCGCATGCTGGATCGCTGGCTGGACGTTGTGCCTGCAGACGGCGGCTGCGATGAAGGCGCGGGCTACTGGAACATGGCCGGCGGCGCGCTGCTGGATTGCCTGCAGCTGCTGGAGCTTATCACCGATGGAAAAATGACCTTCTGGCAGGATCAAAAAACAAGGAACATCCTGCGTTTCCCCCTGGCCGCAGAGATCGGCGGCGGATGGTTTTTGAACTTTGCCGACTGTGACGCGCGCCCGCAGCTCTCCGGCGAGCGATTGCAGTATGCCGGCGAAAGGCTCTGCGATCCCGCGCTGTTTGCCCTGGGCTGCCGCCACCGCGGCTCCCCGGCTGATCAGATCAGCGATACGCCGCACTTTATCCGGCTGCTGCGCATGCTGTTCCATGATCCCGCCCCCAGCGACGCCCCCAGCGACGCCCCCGGCGGCAAGGATGATACCTGGCTGCCCGATCTGCAGGTGCGCGTGGTGCGGCGCGGCGGCATGACGCTGTGCTGCAAGGGCGGGCACAACGGCGAAAGCCACAACCACAACGACGTGGGATCCTTTATGCTGTATGTGGACGACCAGCCGGAAATCGTGGACGCGGGCAACATGGTATACACCGCAAAGACCTTCTCCGACCAGCGCTATACCCTGTGGAACGTGCGGGCAGCCTACCATAACCTGCCCATGATCGGCAAGCACGAGCAGCAGCCCGGGCGCGAGTACGCCGCCGACGGCGTGCAATGCCTGCCCGATGGACTGGCGCTGGATATGAGCAAAGCCTATGCCGCCGACGCCGCCGTGGATATGCTGAAGCGGGAGCTGCGGCTGACAGAGGACGGATTGGCGCTGCATGATCAAATTCAACTGGCAAAAAGCATGCCCGTCACCTGGGTGCTGATGCTGCGCCATGCGCCCTCTTTGGACGCAGGCAGTATAAAAGCAGGAGAAATCGAGCTGGAATACCCGCCCATGCTGTCCCCCGCTGCAGAGGAGATCCCGGTGGAGGATCCGCGCATGGCCCGCAGCTTCCCCGGCAGCCTGTGGCGGGTGACGCTGACCGCCGCGGCGGACACCGCATTTGATATCACCATCAAGGCAAGGAGGAATAATCCCCATGCTTGAAATACAAAAGAACCCCCTGCGCACGCGCCAGGATATGGTGCAGGCCGCAGTGGAGATGATAAGGCCCCTGGTATCCTGCCTGACGCCGGAAAAATCCCGGATGATCGTGGGCGAAGGCTCCGCCCATTACCCCGAGGACGTGGCGGGCATGGAGGGCTTCTCCCGGGTGCTGTGGGCGCTGGTGCCCATGCTGATCGGCAAATGCCCGGAGGCTGAGCCCTTCTGGGCGCTGTGGAAGGAGGGCATCCTCCATGGCACCGATCCCGATCACCCCGGCTACTGGGGCGCTGTGGGCGATTACGATCAGCGCATGGTGGAGATGGCCGTGATCGGCACCGGGCTGTGCTTCGCGCCGGAACGGTTTTGGAACGAGCTGACCCCGGCGCAGCAGGATAATCTGTATTATTGGCTGAACCAGATCAACCTGCATGATATGCCCATGAACAACTGGCGGTACTTCCGCATCCTGGTCAATATCGGCTTTTTGCGGGTGGGCCGCCCGGTGGATCAGGCGCGGCTGACCGAGGATCTGGACATGATGGAAAGCCATTATGTGGGCGACGGCTGGTACTTTGATTATCCCACCAAGCGCGATTATTACACCATTTGGGGCTTCCATTATTACAGCCTGGTATATGCCGCCGCCATGCGGGAGGTCGATCCGGAGCGCTGCCGGCGGTTTGTGGAGCGCGCGAAGCTGATCGCCCCGCGGTTTGCCTGCTGGTTTGACCGGGAGGGCCGGGCGCTGCCCTATGGCCGCAGCCTGACCTATCGCTTTGCCCAGGGCTCCTATTGGGCCGCCATGGCCTTTGCCGGCGTCACCGCGCCGGGGCTGGGCTGGGGCGAAATGAAGGGCATGCTGCTGGGCAATCTGCGCTTCTGGCTGCATATGCCGATCTTTGACCGGGGCGGCGCGCTGACCGTGGGCTACGGTTATCCCAACCTGTGCGCAGCGGAGGGCTATAACGCTCCCGGCTCGCCCTACTGGGGCATGAAGGCCTTCTTCGCCCTGGCGCTGCCCGCCGATCATCCCTTCTGGCAGGCGGAGGAAAAGCCCTATACCCCGCCCCGGCTGTTCCTGGACGAGCAGGTGCGCCTGCTGCTGACCCGGGATGCGGAGAACCGGCAGGTGGTGGCCTATACCGCTGGCAACCACGCCTGGGAGCA
>CADAHU010000118.1:2861-9355 GCA_902787835.1 uncultured Eubacteriales bacterium | reverse complement strand
TCCGGTCATTCAATCAAAGAGAATCAAAAAGAACAATCTGCTGTTCTCCCGTCTGATCCAGCCCATAGATTTTTCCGTTTTCATATGTAAACAAATTGAAGGGACACTTTACTTCGATCGCGTTTTCATATGCAAATTCTCCATTGATGGTATACGCTGCGTGGCGGACAAGCCCTCCGTTTGTTCCAATCAGATGGATTTTATCGTCTTGTGACAGGATGATTTTATTCACCGTGCAGAAGCTTCCCGTGTTAAAAACAGGCGCATGCCAAAGCAGCTCTCCACCGGATATACAATACAGATCATTCCCGGATCCATCCTTCAAATCGCCTACGGCGGCCAGCAATGTGCCGGACGCCGTCAGCTTCATCGCTCCGGGCAGACGCATGCTTCCGCTGTCAGAATCCGGCAGTCTGAATTGCCACAGGACGCGGTCATTCTGAATGCAGATGATGACATATTCCTTTGTTTGCTGATCGCTGACATACAATACGTCATTGCCGTATTCCGACGCAAGCGCATAAAGCCCGCCGATTTGAATATCGCCGTATGCCGTTTCTCTTTCGCTTTGAAAATCAAAATATCCGATTTTATCCTCCTCTGTACGGTAATATGCGCCGCCATTTGCCGCGAATACAAGCCCTTTTATTCCTTCTTCCGGCAGCGCAATCACAGAAAACTGCCCGTTTTCCAGAGAGATGACAGATCGGCCGGTTTCCGCAGCAGCCAGCACATGGATGCGACTGCCGTCGGAGTATACCGACCGGATGCCGGATACCGGTTTATCGGGGTGAAAAGACGCGGTTTCCCGCCCTTGACCATCGAAAAATGTCAGCTCGTTATTCGTATGCAAAAAAACGATATGGGTCCCATCGTCCAGCCAGGTCTGCTGCACGTCGTCCACGCCGACAAGGCCAACATTCTCAGCGGCAGCCAGGAGCGGAATGCACGCCGCAAGAAGTATGCAGAGGACGATATGCCGGGCGAAGCATAACCGCCCTTTCCCTCCAAGCCCTTTGTTCAGGTTTGTATGTATCATTTTTCTGTCTCTCCTTCATCATTCGCCTTCCGCCTTTAGCCATTCGACCTTCCAAATTGTACTCCGCAAACGCTGCCGTCATGGGCGTACAAAGCGACGGTGGCCGTGCTGTGCTGCGTGCCGTCATAGCAAATGAAATCAATCTGCCAAACCGGGTTTTCCGGATCGGCGGTGATGTAGGCATAATGCGGCCAGTAATGGATCAGCTGTTCCGGCTGCAGATCGTACTGCGCTGTCAGGACCATGCAGGCGCGAATATACGCCTCCTCCTGGGAGATGGCCTCCTCGTCCGGCAGCCCCGCCGCCCAGGTAAACGGGCCTACGTCGTCGTAAACCCGTTCCGGAATTTCGCCCATCTGCAAATACTTTTCATACTGCGCTTCCAGCGTTTCCGCATCGCTTGCCTCGCGGACTTTTGTACCCGCAGAAAGCGTCTCCACCTGCTCCCGCAGCGCGGCGAACCTAGCCCGATCCTCCTCCGCGATCTCAACGGTATATGCGCCAGGCTCCCAATATTGATCATACAAGGGTTTCGCCTGCCCTATCGTATACATCCCCAGTACGGAAAAAAGCGCCAGAATGATAGCAATACATTTTCTCATAACGTTCCTCCAATATCATGCATCCTGCTGAATTTTAAATCCTCTCATCTTTTTTTGAAATCAACCATCAATCGCTATTGAATTGCCATTTCCGAAAGCATTATATCATATTCTTCTCTGCTTGTACTATACAATGAAAGCTTTTACAAATATTCCATATGTCAAGAGCTTCCTTGGCGAACAGGCTCTTCCTTGGATGCACTTGTGTTACGCTTTTCATCAGCCATTTCCACCACCGTGTTCAGACAGGAACTGGATATCCTCCACAGCGCCGGTTTCCAGGTTCAGATAAACCGTATACGTTCCATCCTGTTCCGATTCCTCAGAGGACAATTCTCCCACGAAGATCCAGCAACGATAACAGAGCGTTCCGTCCAGCAGCACATAGGCAGAATTCTCATCCACGTCTATTGTCATCAAAGAAATCTGCTGGGAAGTTAAGTGATACCTTACGCCAACAGCTTCCTTTGCGATTTGAACAAACTCTTGCGCAGAATAGGATTGCCGCTCCTTCGCTGCCTGTAGTTCTTCCCCTTCCAAAACAATTATGTATTCTTCACTCTCGTTTTCCTCGCAATACGCTTCATAGTCAAAACCGTGCTCTCGGTTGATCCGCTCGATATAAGGATCAAATGTGATCAGATAAGCCGGTTCTCCGGTTCTCGGGTCGATCCGCAGGATTTCCTCCAGCTGATCCTTTCCCCAGGCAGAGGCTTCCAGCCCGCCGCTCATGTTCTCCCCATCATGGCTCCAACATATGCTTTTCACGGTTTGCCCATCCACGATCACTGTATATTTGCCCAGCACATAAGCCAGGTGCGCCCTTCCTTCATACGTTACAACGGTGGTTCCTCCTTCCCCCTCCGCAGTTTCCCGCGTGAACAGGGACTGCATCCGGGCGGTAATCCCATAGGTTTGGAGCAACGCCTGATCCGCAATTTCCGTGGCAGGCACTCGTTTGGAAAAGATGATTCCGGTGGCCAGGGCTGTCGCCATCAGCAGTATAAGCATGACGGCAATTACCAATCCAACAGATCGTCTCGGTTTCGCAGCAGTAGGTGCTCTTTTCCCAATAACGCTTTTCTTTCCTCCCATAATGCTTTCGACCAACAGGTCGCATTGCCAGGCAGAAGGTTCAAGAGAAGCCAACGCAGTATCAACAGCGTTTTCAATACGATTTTGCAGTTCCTTATCCTTCATTGCCCTTCACCCCCTGTCAAGCTGTGTTTGAGCATTTCCTCCGCCCGTTTTAATCGTTTGCTGGCGGTGGATTGAGGAATTCCCAAAGCCTTTGCCGCATCCTGCAAGGTCATGTTGGAATAATAATACAACAACACAAGCCGCTTATATTTATCCGGCAGATTACCGACCTCGATCACCAGGTCACGATCTTCTTCCGGCACAGAAACGCAGCTGGGAGGCAATTCATCAAGGCTCGCTCTGAAATCAATGTGCTTGAACCATTGTGACCGGCGATAATCCCGGCAAGTGTTCATCGCCACGCGCATCAGCCACGCCTTTTCATTCTGGATGGATGACGCGCTGTTCCTCTCTATGTATTTCCACGCTTTCATAAACGTATCTTGCATTGCGTCCTGTGCAAGATCATGATCGGCCAGATAAATAAAGCAGGTTTTCAGAATCGCTCCCGCATAGGTGTGAACCCATGTTTCCAATAGCTGCCCCCGGGTCATGCCGGGCACCGCAGTACTCTGCTCCATACCGATCACCTCCTTTACTAATTAAGACGGATAAAAAACTGGATTTGTACACCTTAAATAAAAGTTCTTTGACATTTCAAGAGTATTGCCATCACAATTAAAAAACTTGATGATAAAAAATCACAGGCAAAAGTGAACGAACGGAGCGGTGTTTTCATATAGGATATGAATCAATTACAGCATATACGCACGGCTTCGGATCGCTTGCAGATTTGTTTTGCATTCGTCCTTTCCCACGGCTTCCTGCATGAAAGTACCATCTTCCAGGCATACTGCCGGAAGGAGGTGGTTTTTGTATGCGGCGATTCCTTGCGCTGCTGTGCGCGGCGGCGTTTTTGATATCGGTGGCGGCGCTCCCGGCCCAGGCCGCGGTGGCCTGGGGCAGCCGGGGGGATGATGTATACCGGGTGCAGGCGCGGCTGGCCCAATATGGCTATTACACCGGCGCGCCGGACGGCATATTTGGCCAGGCCACCTATGACGCGGTGACCTGGTTCCAGCGGCGCAACGGCCTGACGGCGGACGGGGTGGTGGGCTCGGCCACCGCGGCGGCTCTGGGCATCTCTCTGGGCGGCGAAGCGATGCCCGCGGCGGCCACGGAGAGCGAAAGCTATCTGCTGGCGCGGCTGGTGCACGGCGAGGCCCGGGGCGAGCCCTATACCGGCAAGGTGGCCGTGGCCGCCGTGGTGCTCAACCGGGTGCGCAGCGCGGCCTTTCCCAACACGATCTCCGGGGTGATCTTCCAGGCCGGAGCCTTCGATTGTGTGCGGGATGGGCAGATCTGGCTGCAGCCGGACAGCGATTCCATCCGCGCTGCCAACGATGCCCTGGCGGGCTGGGATCCCACGGCGGGCTGCATTTATTATTATAACCCGGCCACCGCCACCAGCAGCTGGATCTGGTCCCGGGAGGTGCGGCTGAACATCGGCGCGCACAGCTTTGCCGTATAGGAGGGGCCATGCAGAAAAAGCATCATATCTTCCTGTATTCCCTGCTGTCGCTGTGCGTGGTGCTGGGGGCGGCCTGGGCCATGGAGGCGGAGCGCGGCGAGCGCCGGGCCGATGAGGCGCTGCAGGCCTCCTGGCGCGGCACGCTTCTGGGGGCGCTGACCCAGATGCAGCGGGTGCGGCTGAACATTGATAAAGCCATGATATCGGCGGACGCCGGCCAGAGCGCGCGGCTGCTCAGCCGCATCAGCAGCGACGCCGCGGCGGTGCAGGCCGGGCTCAGCGCCCTGCCCCTGTCCCAGAACGCCATGGCCGGGGCCGTCAAGCTTTGCGGCCAGCTCAGCGATTACGCCGACAGCCTGCTGCCCCGGGGCGCGGACAGCCTGAGCCCCGGGGACGCGCAGACCCTTGCCCGCCTGAGCGACGCCTGCGATCAGCTGCTGGCCGCCCTGCAGCGGGCCGACGGGCAGATGACAGCGGGCAAGCTGGCCTTTGGCGTCGGCGCCTTTCTGGAGGACGAGGACAGCGTGAGCCGCCCCCTGGAGAGCGCGGCGGATATCGATTATCCCACCCTGATCTACGATGGGCCCTTCAGCGACGTGATCAGCGAGGGCGATCCCCGGGGACTGGGCGGAGAAACGCTGACCCGGGAGGAGGCCGTGCGCCGCGCCGCGGACTTCCTGGATACCGATGCGCAGAACGCCGCTTTTACCCAGGAGAGCGGCGGCAGCATCCCCGCCTACGATGTGCAGGTCGATCTGCCCGATATCACCCTGCATCTGGCGGTGACCCGGCAGGGAGGCGATATCCTGTGGATGTTCCCGGAAAACGCGGATTTTGAGGCGCGCTATGGCCTGGAGGAGTGCAAAGCGGCGGCCCAGCGCTTTCTGGCGGCCCACGGCTACGGCCCCATGGAGCTGACCTTCTGGCAGATCTACGGCGGCATGGCCACTCTCTCCTACGCCGCCGTGCAGCAGGGCGTGCTGCTCTACCCCGATCTGGTCAAGGTGCAATTGCGTCTGGACACCCTGGCGGCGGTGGGCCTGGAGGCGCGGCATTACCTGAGCAGCCATACCCGGCGGGCGGATCTCTCCCCCCGGATCTCCCGGGAGGAAGCCCAGGCCGCCGTGAGCGACCGGCTGCAGGTAACCGGTGCCCGGCTGTGCCTGATCCCCCTGAACCGGCAGGAGATCCTCTGCTGGCAGTTTACCGGCGATTACAACGGCCAAACCTATTATGTATACATCGACGCCGCCACCGGACGGCAGCGCGATATCCAGCGGCTGGTGACCACCGGCAGCGGGCCCAAGGCTGAATAATATACATAAAAAACGCAGGGCCAAATGGTCCTGCGTTATTGCTCTCACCTTTAAGCGGTAAAATTACCGGCGCATCGCGGCGAAGCACTCGCTGCAATAGATGGGGCGGTCGTTCTTGGGAATGAAAGGAACAGTGGTCTCAGCGCCGCAATTCGCACACGTGGTGGTGTAGGTCTCGCGGGGAGCGCCGGGAGCCGGACGGCTGGCCTTGCGAGCCTGACGGCAAGCCTTGCAGCGGGTGGGCTCATTCTGGAAGCCCTTCTCAGCGTAGAATTCCTGTTCGCCAGCGGTGAACACGAATTCCTGCCCACAGTCGCGGCATACCAGCGTCTTGTCTTCGTACATAGGTGGAAACCCCCTGATAATGATATGCGGTTTAAGATTTGGCTGACCTGGTTTTTGACCCCACACTCGCCGGCAGGAGCATTGCTCATAGCCATTATCGGCCCCCACTCCGCTCTCTCGGACTTGCGTCCGGCCGGGCTTACGTCTAAACCGCACCGTGCTCACTGGGCGTTTCCCCAGCTTACGTGGACCGTTTTGCCTGCGACTGGCTTCGGCTTTCAACCACAGACCCGAACCTTAACCGATACCCATTATAGCCCCGAATGCATAAAAACGCAAGTATTTTTTGCGTTTTTTTGACCTGTTTTTTTCATCCCGCCATAGAAAGCGCCCAAAGGGCCGCCCGGATGACACGGCATTAATCCTCGGTAAGATAAAAACCTCTGCAAATTGGGATTTGACGGGAAGGAGTACGAACGGGAGCGTTCCTTTCTGCCGCCCAGAAAGGAACCGAAAGAGGCTGCGTTTGTCGCCGCTGCTGTTGCGGGGATTTCCGCCAACTGGTTTTACGCCTGCCACCG
>CADAHU010000118.1:0-2800 GCA_902787835.1 uncultured Eubacteriales bacterium | reverse complement strand
TTAGTTCGCCCGTTGGGATTCCAAAGGGCCGAAGGTCCTTTGGCGCAGAGCTCGAGGCCGCGGAGGCCTCGAACGTTTCCCATTCCCCGCCAAATCCCAGTTTGCGTATCATATCTCCTGATCGGAGGCCACCAGATCGTACAGATCGGTCACCTCCCTGGCGGGCGCGGGGCCAATCAGGGAAACCGCGACGGCTGTGATCAGGCCGCAGAAAAAGCCGGGAATGATCTCATACAGGCCGGTGGAGCTGAGCCAGGCCAGCCAGGCGATATCCACACCCGCGCCCACGATGATGCCCGCCAGCGCGCCGCCGAAGCTCAGCCTGCGCCAGAAGAGGCTCAGAAGGATCACCGGGCCAAAGGCCGCGCCGAACACGCCCCAGGCGTTGGAGACCAGATCCATGATGGTGCCGCTGCCGGGATTGGCGGCGATCAGCAGCGCGATCACCGCAATGCCCAACACCACCAGGCGGCTGACCCACAGCATTTCCTTATCGGTAGTCCTGTTTTTACGCAGGATGGGCTTATACACGTCGCTGGCAAAGGCCGAAGCGCTGGTGAGCAGCTGGCTGTCCGCGGTGGACATGGAGGCCGCCAGGATGGCGGAGAGCAGCACGCCGCTGACCAGGGCGGGGAAGATCTTGCGCACCATCTGGATAAACACGGTAGAGGTGTCCTCGATCTCGCCCAGGAACATGCGGCCGATCAGGGCGGAGGCCACGGCGAAGCCCAGGATCAGCACCGTCCAGGTGATGCCGATGGCGGCGGACTTTTTGATATCCTTGCCGGAGCGTACCGACATGAAGCGGATGATGATGTGCGGCATGCCAAAGTAGCCCAGGCCCCAGCCCAGGCCGGAGGCCACATCCTGCCAGCTGGTAAACAGCTTCCAGTAGCCATCCCCCACCTCGCCCAGGGTGGAGCTGCCCTGGCCGGACTGCACCAGCGCCAGGGCGAAGATCGGGGCAATCAGCAGCGCCGCCAGCATCAGCATGCCCTGGAAAAAGTCCGTCCAGCATACAGCGGAAAAGCCGCCCAGGAAGGTGTAGGCCACGATGATCGCCGCGGCGATGTACATGGCCAGGTTGGCGTCGATGCCCACCACGGTATTGAACAGCGTGCCGCAGGCCTTGATGCTGCTGGCCGCGTAAATGGTATAGGCCACCAGGAAGATCACGGCGCATACCACCTGCATGGCCCGGCTCTTGGCCAGGAAGCGGTTGGTCAGGTACTGGGGAATGGTGATGCTGTCCTTGGCCGCAATGGAATAGCGGCGCAGGCGCGGCGCCTCAAAGATCCAGCTCAGGGCGTAGCCGATGGCCAGGCCGATGGCGATCCAGGTCTGCCCCACGCCGGCGGCGTATACCGAGGCCGGCAGGCCCATCAGCACCCAGGCGCTCATATCCGACGCGCCGGCGGAAAGCGCCGATACCCACGGGCCCATCTTGCGCCCGCCCAGGAAATACTCCTTTTCACTGCCCGAGCGCGTGCGCAGGAAAAAATACACGCCGATGCCCACCATAAAAATCAGATAGACAAAGAATACGATCAATTCGGTATTCATACGTCCGGCTCCTTTCAAGATACATGAAAAGCTTTTATGCAATCCATCGGTTGACTTCATGCAATGCATGCATTATACTGGATACCGGATCGAATGGCAAGGGGAGAGGACGGCAAATGTCTGTATTTTTTCAGTATAATCTGTTTTTGAAGGCGGCGGAGCTGGGCAGCCTGACGCTGGCTGCGGAGGCCATGGGCTGCACCCAGTCCAACGTGAGCCACGCGGTGAGCGCGCTGGAAAAGGAGCTGGGCGTGCCGCTGCTGACCCGCGGGCGCAAGGGCGCGCGGCTGACCCCGGAGGGCGAACGCCTGCTGCCGCTGATGCAGGCGGTATGCCAGGATGGGGAGCGCCTGCGCCGGGCGGCGGAAGCGCTGCGCGGCGGGGAGACCGGGCGGCTGCGCGTCGGCAGCTTTACCAGCGTGGCGGTGCACTGGCTGCCGCGCATCATCAAGGGCTTCCAGGCCCGCTATCCCGGCATCAGCTTTGAGCTGCTCAACGGCGATTACGGGGATGTGGAGCAGTGGCTGGCCGCCGGGCGGGTGGACGCCGCCTTTACCCGCCTGCCCTGCGATCTGAACTGCGATTTTCTACCATTGTATAAAGACCGGCTCATGGCCATCCTGCCGCCGGAGCATCCCCGCGCCCATGACGCAGCCTTCCCTCTCTCCGCCATCGCGGGCGAAACGCTGATCAGCCTGCCCGAGGGCTCGGATCACGATTCCATCCGCACCCTGCGGGAGGCCGGGCTGGATCCGGTGATCGGCTTCACCACCAAGGATGATTACGCCCTGATCGCCATGGTGGAGAACGGCCTGGGCATCAGCATTGTGCCCGAGCTGCTGCTGGCCGGGCGCGGCGACCGCGTGGCCCGGCTGCCCCTGGAGCCCCCCGCCACCCGCACCATCGCTCTGGCCATCCCGGAGGCAAATCGCGGCAGCGCCGCAGTGCAGCGCTTCGCCGATTTTGTCCGCGAATGGGCAGGCAGCGCCGCGCTCTCCGGACAGGCGATCCCGTAAAAGCAAATTGGGATTTGATGGGGAGGGGTACGCTTCTCTTTTGAGTCAAAAGAGAAGCAGAAAACCTGCATTTGTCGCCGTATATGCTGCTGGATACACGCCAACAGGTTTTAACGCCTGCCACCGTTCCCGGACAAGGCCAGCTTTGCTGGCCGCGCGGTGCGCAAAGCGCACCGCTGAACAAGAGAAAAATCCGGAAAAATCAAACGAGCTTGATTTTT
>CADAHU010000117.1 GCA_902787835.1 uncultured Eubacteriales bacterium | reverse complement strand
TAAAAGCTGCCGCCCGCAACGCCCGCTATTTCCTCCGGGCTCAGATGAGCATCCTGGATGGCTTCGTTCTTTTTGACCTCGTTGTTCTCCATGGCTGTTCTCCTTTCAAATTATGCGCGGCGGCTGCGTGCCTGCCCGCCGCAAAGCGCAAACGCTGATTTCCCGCTCATTATACCAGATTTCTTCTTATTAATAGAAGAGGGGATCGAAAACTTGCTCAATCGGGCAAAAAGCGGCTGATCCGCGCCTCATCGGGGAAGAATGGACGCGGAACGCAACAAAATTGAAAAAATATTTGCCGCCCCTATTGACAAAGATCATAGGAGGTGCTATGCTATGAACAGTTGTTAGCACTCAATGCAAGCGAGTGCTAACAACAAGAAAGCGAAACGGAGGCGAGTGTCATGGATGTGGACGCGAGGAAGCTGCGCATATTGCAGGCCATCGTGGATGATTACATCCTGAGCAACACCCCCGTGGGCAGCCGCACGCTGAGCAAAACCTGCGGCCTGGGCGTATCCAGCGCCACCATCCGCAACGAGATGGCGGACCTGACCGAGATGGGCTACCTGGTGCAGCCCCACGTATCGGCGGGGCGGGTGCCCAGCCCCAAGGCATACCGGCTGTATGTAACCAGCCTTTTGCCCCAGGGCATGGGCGAGGAGGAGCTTTCCGGCGCGCGCCGGGCCTTTAACACCCGGGTGCGCGATATGGAAACGCTGATCAGCCAGGGCGCGGCCGCCATCAGCGATCTGACCCATTACACCGCCCTGGTGCTCACGCCCCGGCAGAGCGATCTGAAGGTGCGCTCGCTGCATCTGGTGCCGGTGGGCGGGGATCGGGCGCTGCTGGTGATCGTCACCGACAGCGGTGTGATCCGCGATACCAGCATCCGCATCAGCAGCCGGCTGGACGCCGGGGCGCTCTACACCATCGGCCAGATGCTCACCCAGCGCATCCAGGGCATGACGCTCAGGCAATTGCGCGAGGCGCTGTACGGCTACGCCGCCACCCAGGACGCCGACGCCCGGGTGCTGGGCGGGATCGCCGATCTGGCCGCCCAGGTGGAAAAGCAGACCGAGAGCGACCGGGTCATGGTGGGCGGCGCGCACAACATCTTGTACTATCCCGAGTACGCCGATGTGAGCCGCGCCCGCGCCTTCATGAACGCCATTGACGACGCCGACAGCCTGATCGCCCTGCTCAGGTCCCAGGACAGCGGCATCAGCGTGCGCATCGGCCAGGAGACCGGCATTCCGGCCTTCGCCGATTGCTCGGTGATCACCGCGCCCTACCGCATCGGCCGCGGGCACACCGGGGCCATCGCCATCATCGGCCCCACGCGCATGCCCTACGCCCGCATGCTGGATATGATGCGCATGTTCAGCCAGGAGCTGACGCAGACGTTGTCGGTCAAAGAATAAGGGAGGACATCATGAGCAAGAAGAAACCGACCCCCGCCGAGGAAACCCCGGAGATCCTGGACGCGCCCCTGGAAGACGGCGCGGTGGATGCCGAGGAGCCCGCGGCCGAGGATATCGAAGCCATCAAAGCGGAGCTGGAAGCCGCCCGGAAGCAGAGCGAGGAATACCTGAACATGGCCCAGCGGGTGCAGGCGGATTTTGAAAACTTCCGCCGCCGCAACAACGCCGCCCGGGCCGAGAGCTTCGAGGAGGGCGCCCGGGCCTTCATCGCCACTATCCTGCCGGTGATGGATAACCTGGAGCGGGCGCTGGCCGTGGAAAGCGCAGACGAAGCCCTGAAGGAGGGCGTCGGCATGGTCCATCGGCAGCTCAGCGAGGCGCTGGAAAAGCGCGGCGTCACCGTGATCGACCGGATGGGCGAAAAATTCGATCCCAGCCTGGAGAATGCCGTGATGCAGGGAACCGCCGAGGAGGGCGAGCCCGGCACCGTCTGCGCGGTATTGCAGAAGGGTTACAAAATGGGCGATCACGTGCTGCGGCACGCCATGGTAAAAGTGGTCGCCGAATAAGCGAACCTCACACGCAAGTGTGTTTCCAAATAAAACAGTTGAAATGAAAGAAAGAGGGTAAAGATTATGTCTAAGATCATCGGTATCGACCTGGGTACTACCAACAGCTGCGTGGCTGTCATGGAAGGCGGCGAACCCGTTGTCATCGCCAACAGCGAAGGCAGCCGTACCACCCCCTCCGTGGTGGCCTTCACCAAGGACGGCGAGCGTCTGGTGGGCCAGATCGCCAAGCGCCAGGCCATCACCAATCCCGACCGCACCATCGCCTCCATCAAGCGGCAGATGGGCACCAACTATCACGTTTCCATCGATAACAAGAGCTACACCCCCCAGGAGATCAGCGCCATGGTGCTGCAGAAGCTGAAGACCGACGCCGAGAGCTATCTGGGCGAAACCGTGACCCAGGCCGTCATCACCGTGCCCGCCTACTTCTCCGACAGCCAGCGCCAGGCCACCAAGGATGCCGGCCGCATCGCCGGTCTGGAAGTGCTGCGCATCATCAACGAGCCCACCGCCGCGTCCCTGGCCTATGGCCTGGATAAGGAAGAGGCCCACAAGATCCTGGTGTACGACCTGGGCGGCGGCACCTTCGATGTCAGCCTGCTGGAGATCGGTGACGGCGTGTTTGAAGTGCTGGCCACCAACGGCGATACCCGCCTGGGCGGCGACGACTTTGATAACCGCATCATCGATTACGTGGCCGAGACCTTCCAGAAGGAAACCGGCATCGATCTGAAGAAGGACCGCATGGCCTATCAGCGTCTGAAGGAAGCCGCCGAGAAGGCCAAGATCGAGCTCTCCGGCGTGATGAGCGCCAACATCAACCTGCCCTTCATCACCGCCGACGCCACCGGCCCCAAGCACCTGGATATGACCCTGACCCGCGCCAAGTTCAATGAGCTGACCGCCGATCTGGTGGAAAAGACCATCGGCCCCATGCAGAACGCCCTGCGCGATGCCGGCCTGACCGCCGCGCAGATCGACAAGGTGATCCTGGTGGGCGGCTCCACCCGTATCCCCGCCGTGCAGGAGGCCGTCAAGAAGGTCACCGGCAAGGATCCCTTCAAGGGCATCAACCCCGATGAGTGCGTGGCCATCGGCGCCGCCATCCAGGCCGGCGTGCTGGGCGGCGAGGTCAAGGATGTGCTGCTGCTGGATGTTACCCCCCTGTCTCTGGGTCTGGAGACCGAGGGCCACATCTTCACCCGCCTGATCGACCGCAACACCACCATCCCCACCGAAAAGAGCCAGGTGTTCTCCACCGCCGCCGATGGGCAGACCACCGTTGAGATCCACGTGCTGCAGGGCGAGCGCCCCATGGCGTACGATAACAAGACCCTGGGCCGCTTCCAGCTGACCGGCATCCCCGCCGCGCCCCGCGGCGTGCCCCAGATCGAGGTGACCTTCCGCATCGATAAGAACGGTATCGTCTCCGTATCCGCCAAGGACAAGGGCACCGGCAACGAGCAGAACATCACCATTACCAGCTCCACCAACATGAGCGAGGAGGAGATCCAGCAGCGCGTCAAGGAAGCCGAGCAGTACGCCGAGCAGGATAAGAAGCGCAAGGAAGAGGTGGAAACCCTGAACCGCGCCGACAGCCTGACCTACGAGATGGAAAAGCAGCTGAAGGACAACGGCGATAAGCTGTCCGCCGAGGACAAGGCCGCTGTGGAAAAGGAGATCGCCGATTTCAAGGCCGTGCGCGAGCGCAACAACGTGGACGAGATCAAGAACGCCATGGAGGGCATGACCCAGCGCGTGTACCAGATCTTCGGCAAGCTGTATCAGCAGCAGGGCGGCGCGCCCGATATGGGCGGCGCGGCTCCCGATATGGGCGCTCAGCCCAATACCCAGAACGACGACGGCAGCTTCAACGCTGACGGGAGCGTGCAGTAATGAAACGCCGGCTGATCGCCTGCGCGGCGCTGTGCGGCCTGCTCCTCACCCTTGCCGGGGTTCCTTCCCCGGCAAGGGCGGAGGGCAGGGCCACCTTCCGGTGCATTGGGGATTTTGTGCTCCATATGCCGGTGATCGAGGCGGCGCGCACGGCGGATGGCGGCGTTGATTTTCATGATATGCTGGCCCCCGTGGCCGATGTGCTGGCTGACGCCGATTACACCGTGGCCAACGTGGACGGCGTGATGGGCGCCAGCGACGTATACAGCGGCTATCCCCGGTTCAGCTCCCCCGTATCCCTGCTGGATACGCTGCTGGATTACGGCGTGGATATGCTGACCATGTCCAACAACCACGCCCTGGACTGTGGCTACGACGGGCTCATCGCCCAGCTGGACGCCTGCGACGCCCGGGGTATGGATCATATCGGCGCGGCGCGCAGCCAGCAGGAGCACGATACGCCCCAGATCCGGGAGATCGGCGGCATCCGCGTGGGCTTCCTCAATTATACCGCCCATGCCAACGGCCGCGAGGCCGCCTGCCCGCCGGAGGCCGCCCAGTACGGCATCAACTTTGCCTATACCGCCAATTTTGCCGCCGACGCCCAGGCGCTGCGCGACGCGGGGGCGGAGGCCATCGTGGCCTTTATGCACTGGGGCGAGGAGTATAACCGCATCGCCGACCGGGATGAGGAGATCCTGGCCTCCCGCCTGGTGAACGCCGGGGTGGATGTGATTGTGGGCGGACACCCGCACGTGATCCAGCGCATCTATTGGCTGGCAGGCGAAAAAAAGAACACGCTGTGCTGCTACTCCCTGGGCAATTTCCTGAGCAATCAGCGCAGCGAATACCAGAACTGCGGCATCGTATTTGAGTTTACGCTGGAAAAGGACGCCTCCGGCGCGGTTTTCGCCCACTCCCCGGGTTATATTCCCGTTTTTGTGTGGAGCGAGGAGGCCGGGGACGGCTATACCTACCAGGTGCTGCCCACCGAGCGCGCTTTGGCCAATCCGCCCGCGGGCATGTCCCAGGCCGCCTATGGCCGGATGAAGCTCTCCTGGGAGGATACCACCAGCCACCTGGGCACCATGGCCCAGGCCGCGGAGTGCATCCATATTCAATGACTTTTCACGCCGCAATGCGCCCCCTTTTGCGCATTGCAGCGTTGGTATAAGGGGAAAAAATGGCAACGACAAACAAACGCGATTATTACGAGGTGCTGGGCGTCGATAAGAACGCCAGCCAGGAGGACATCAAAAAGGCCTACCGCAAAAAGGCCAAGGAATGCCATCCCGACCTGCACCCCAATGACAAAGAGGCCGAGGCCCGCTTCCGCGAGCTGAACGAGGCCAACGAGGTGCTGAGCGACGCCGAAAAACGCGCCCGGTACGATCAGTTTGGCTTTAACGACCCCATGAACGGCGCGGGCGGCTATGACGCCGGCGGCTTCGGCGGGTTTGGCGGCTTCGGCGATATGGGCGGCTTCAGCAGCATCTTTGATCAGCTGTTTGGCGGCGCGGGCATGGGCGGCTCCCGGGGACGGGCCAACGCTCCCCAGCAGGGCAACGACCTGCGCTACGACCTGCGCATCAGCTTTGAGGAGGCCGTGTTCGGCTGCGAAAAATCCTTCGAGTTCTATCGCAGCGAGCTGTGCGATGATTGCCACGGCACCGGCGCAAAGCCGGGCACCCAGCCCGTCACCTGCTCCGTCTGCAAGGGCACCGGTCAGGTGCGCGTGCAGAGCGGCTTTATGACCACCATCCGCACCTGCTCCGCCTGCGGCGGCGCCGGCAAGGTGATCAAGGATCGCTGCGCCAAGTGCGGCGGCAGCGGCCGGGTCAAGCGCAAGCGCACCGCCACCATCAAGGTGCCCGCGGGCATCGATAACGGCCAGACCATCGTGATGAACGGCCAGGGCGAGCCCGGGCTCAACGGCGGCCCCAACGGCGATCTGTACATCGTGATCACCGTAAAGCCCCATAAGCTCTTCCGCCGGGACGGCACCACCCTGTACCTGGATATGCCCATCAGCTTCCCCACGGCGGCCCTGGGCGGCGAAATCGATATCCCCACCCTGAAGGGCGCCATCAAGTACACCGTGCCCGAAGGCACCCAGAACGGCACCGAGTTCCGCCTGCGCGGCAAGGGCGTGCCCCAGGTGCGCTCCAGCTATACCGGCGATCTGATCGTCCGCGTCCGCGTGGAGGTGCCCACCAAGCTGAGCGATAAGCAGAAAGAGCTGCTCCGCCAGTTCGACGGCGCCAGCACCGGCAAGGAATACAAGGAGCGCAAAACCTTCCTGGATAAGATGAAGGACCTGTTCAACTGATCTGATTGATGAATCTGTACAGCTGATTTGTCAAAAGGATCCGGCAACCGATCCCATATTGAACCCCGCAGCCTTTCGGATAAGGGCTGCGGGGTTTTGGTTTGAGAGTTGCTTATCGCCTGCGGGCGTCAGGATGGCATAGAAGTGTTGTGTTGTTTGGCTGCTAAAATCGTCACAATGCGGCCAACAAGCAAGGGAAAATCCACCTATCGCTGTCATTCAGAGCCGGCCCCATACGGATGGGCCGTGCGAAGAATCTCCCTGTTGGCGGGAAGGATGCGGGGGT
>CADAHU010000116.1 GCA_902787835.1 uncultured Eubacteriales bacterium | reverse complement strand
GCGTTGGCCTTGGAGAGCATCATAAAGATACGGTTAAGGCCCATCACGCCCATGAGGATCATATTAAAGTAAGTCAAAAAGGCCAGGATTACGCCCGGCTCGGTGACGCCCGCATTGACCCGCCTGGCGCCGATCAGCACCACCAGCGTCAGGCCCACGTTCAAAAACAGCGTAACGATCGGCCCGGGCATGGCCATGATCATGCCCGCCTTGATATCCCGCCGGGCGGTTTCGGTATTGGCCTGGGAGAAGCGCTCGATCTCATGGGGCTCCCGGGACAGGGCCTTGACCACGCGGATGCCGGTGATATTCTCCCGCATCACGCGCACGATATCATCCATTCCGCGCTGCACCCGATCGTACAGCGGGATGCCCTTGATGGAAATAAAAATCACCAGTGCGATCATCACCGGGGCCATGATGCACAGGATAGACGCCAGGCCCACATCCATGGTCAATGTGATGGCAATGCCGCCCAGCAGGATAATGGGCGCGCGGATGCCAATGGTCTGCATGGACTGGGTAAAGGACTGCACGTTATAGGAATCGGAGGTCATACGGGAGATCAGCGAGGGCAGGCCCACCGCGTCCATTTGGCTGCCGGAAAGATGCAGCGCCGCATGGAACAGATCGCGGCGGATCTCATAGGTGCCCTCCTTGGCCGTCAGCACGGAGAGGCGGTTGGCGGTCACATTGATAAAGCGAACGGACACAGCCAGGGCGATCATGATCACGCCCCACAGCAGCACGCTGCCGATCTGCCGCGTGGGCACCACATGATCGATCAGGTGTTCCATCACATAGGGGATCATCAGCTCCAGCGCCGTTCCAGTCAGCTTGATGCCCATGACGCCGGTGATACGGCGCATGTACTTCTTCAGGTATTTCCATAAAAATCGCATGTGCTTGCGCATCTCCCCTTCATATGCTGCCTGATTGGGATTATAGCTTTTTCGCTCTGATGTGTCAAGGTACCTTGACTCTTTATGGATACAGAAAACCCCTGCAGCCGATGGCGCAGGGGCAAAGATCAGCTCTGTTGGAGCCAGACGGTGTTTCCTTCCGCTTTGGCGATTACATGGTTATCCTCAAACGCGAAATCTGAAAAGCTGCAATGCTCCAGCTGCTCCGGGGCATTAAACTTCGTATCGCAAACGATCTCGCAGCGCCGCATGGTCACATGCTCCGCCCTGGAGGGCGGAAGATCGGTGCGGCCCTTCAGGTCATAGAACTGCGTCCATTTGTGGATGTGCAAAAAATCCCGCACCGTGCCCTTTGCTTCCTCCACGGTGATATAGGTGTAATGCTGCGGAGTATCGGGCCGCAGCTTGAGCCACAGCAGGTTGGACGCATTCTTCGCTTCCACCCGGCGCATCAGCAGATTGCGGCAATATACCGCTTCCGAACCCACCGTCAGGCAGCCGTGGCTGCGGTCAAACAGACAATCCTCCACCAGGATCCGCTCGCTGCCGCCGTTCTCGGGCAGCGTATCGGCCCACGGGCCTTTTCCGCCTTTGATCACCACGGCATCGTCGTTTACGCTCATGGTACAAGCCCTGATCAGCACATCCTGGCACACATCGATATCAATGGCGTCGGTGCTGGGCGCTTTGACCGGCTCAAAGGACGAAAGGATGCGGCAGCCGATGTATTTTACATACCGGCACCGGTACAGATGATTGGTCCAGAAATGAGAATTCTGCATTGTCAGCCCGGCCACCAGCACATTATTGCTGTTGGAAATATGCACCAGACGCGGGCGTTGCTCATCCTTGTTGGTGCAGGCGGGATTCCAGGACCTGCGCAGCCAGAAGGCCTTCCAGGAGCGCAGACCGTTGCCGTCGATGGTGCCAGGGCCCAGCATGGCAAAGCCATCACAGTGATCTGCATTGATCAGCGCGGCAAAATAGCGGCAGCTTTCCCCCTCGATGCGCGTATCGATCACCGGATAATCGGATATATCATCGCTGCCCAGCAGCACGCCGCCCTCCGCCACGTACAGATGGACGCCTGGACGGAAAAACAGCGCGCCTGTGCGGAATACGCCTGCCGGCACCACCAGCACGCCGCCGCCGTTTTCCGCGGCGCGGTCAATCATCGCCTGGATTTCCGCCGTGTGCACGCTTTCATCCGGCTGGATGCCGTTTTCGGTCAGCACATACTGTCTTCCCAGCGAGTCCGGGCCGGGGATGTCGGTCTGATAAAACCAGGGATCGATGGGAGTGCCATCGGGGAAACGCTCTGTCATGTCTGCTCCTCCTCCGCGGTAAAAACGGCCTTTACGGCCTGATAGCCCAGCTTGGGCCGCCGGAATTCATCCACCACGCCCTTGTTGTTCATGGTGCGCGGACGGCTGAATGCCCAGCTTTCGTCCACCGGCACATCGGCAAACTGCCATACATAGACGCCCGTGATCCGTTCATTGTCCAGAACGGCCTGCAGCTGATCGGTCAGAATATCGGCCTGCCGCTCCTCGCTCCATTTGGCCCGGCGGAAGGGATCATGGTAGCCCGGGATCGCGCCGGCGCCGATCTCCGATATGATCACGGGCTTCTCAGCGCCGCCATGATCATCGGACCATTGCAGCAGGCGCGCCAGAAAATCGGCGGGCGACTCCTGCAAATACCAGCCGGGATAGATATTCCAGGAAACGATATCCACCAGATCCAGACAAATATCGTTAAAATGCCTGCAGCTGGCGAAGGTCACCGGGCGGGTGGGATCCAGCTCCCGCAGCTGCGCCAGATTCCAGGCGTACAGCTCCCGTCCCTCCGGCGTTTCGCTTTCGCACTCGTTGAGCACACCCCAGACGTATATACAAGGGTGATTGACGTGCTGCCCGATCATCTCCTCGTTGCACTGGGCAATCTGCCGGGCAAAGGTATCGGAGAAAAGCACGGGCGCTTTGATGGCCCGCGCGTGATGTTCCTCCCAAACCAATATGCCCAGCTCATCGCACAGGTCCAGGAAGCGCGGATCGTTGGGATAGTGGCTTGTGCGGACGGAATTGCCGCCCATATCCAGGATCAGCTGCAGATCCTGCATCATGGCGTCCACACCCAGGGCGCAGCCAAACAGCCCATGATCCTCATGCCGGTTGAAGCCGCGGAGCTTGACGGGCTGATGGTTCAGCAGGATCTGCTGCCCGGAAACTTCCACCGTGCGGAACCCCACGCGATCGATCAGGTCATCCATGGGCACACCGTCCCGGGCCAGCACCGCCCGCAGCATGTACAGGCTGGCGGAGAGCACGTCCCAGGGCTGCACCCCGTTTACCTCCAGGGCGATTTCCACCTCCTGCCGCTCCCCCGCGCGCAGATCGTTCAGCTCCGCATCCCGCATGGCGTCCGCCAGGAGCACCGTCAGCGACAGTCCCCGCATATCCTTCAGCGCTTCCACCGTCACCCGGATATACGCCGTATAGCATCCCGCCTCCCGCTCCACTGCATGGAAGGCCATGCCGCGGATGAAGCAGTCGGGCAGCCGATGGATCTCCACCGGGCGGGTGATGCCGCCGTAGGTCATATAATCGTTGGGCACATGCAGCGTGGAGGCCTCTCCATAGCTGTTGTCCACATGCACCGTCAGCTGATGCACGCCAGCATCCGCCCAGGGGATCAGCGCGTCAAATCCGGTAAAGGCGTTATAGTGGGACGCGATCTCCTGCCCATCCCATTCCACCCGGGCAGTATGGCTGACGCCGCCAAAGCGGATCAGCTGCGCGCCCTCGGCTTCCACCAGAACCTGCCGCTGATATACCGCTTCTCCCCGATAATCCGCCCAGCCGGGGATGCGCTCCCAAACGCCGGGCACCAGCGCGGGGCACGCCCGCTGCGCATCGGCCCGCTGCAGCGCCCAGAGGCCATCCAGGCTCCGCACAGTGCGCAGCAGGTGTTCATCAAACAGACGAAGCATAGGGAACCCTCCTTCTTTCAAAAAGGGCCGGAGCCTGACGGCTCCGGCCCAAGGGTGTGTGTTGCTTATTTGCTCAGATCAACTTCCTGGGCAGTCTGGTTCAGCAGGTGCGTGGAGTTGCCGGCCTCATAAGCTTCGGCACGCTCGTCAATGACCTCCTGATAGCCGGCATCCAGATACTGCTGGGCATACTCGGCATACAGGGCGTCAAACTCTTCGGGAGAGCACATGGTCAGCTTGTCGCGCAGCTCCTTGTACAGGTTGACCAGGGTGGTCTGATACTCGGACTCGGCATCCATGGAGACGGAGTACAGGGCATTGGCGATGGCCCAGCCGGCGTCACGGATGGCAACCTTATCATAATACCAGTTGATCACGTCCTGGGTGAAGTCCTGGGGCAGGTCATGAGGCATGTTGTTGGCAATCACGTCCTCGATGGTACCGGCCTGACGGGCTTCAATGGTGATGCACCAGTAGTCCTTGTTGTTGGAGAAGCCCATCTTGTATTCGCCGTCATAATTGCTGTCGGTCACAGGCAGGTTCTCTTCGTTATAGTTGAAGTTCGCGCCTTCAACGCCCCACTGGAAGGTGAACAGGTTCTCTTCCTGGGTCAGCCATTCCATGTACATCCAGGCAGCCTTGATCTGCTCTTCGCTGGCGAAGGCAGAGAAGCCAACCATCATGCCGAAGGGGTTATCGGTGCGGTAGCCGGGGGTGGTACCATAGACGGAATCAGTGGTGGCAGAGACGGGCACGATGGCCAGCTCGGCATCGGGATTGGCCTCATAGAAGGCAGTCAGCCAATCCATGCTGGCGGAGATGTAGCCGCCATACTGATAGTTTTCGCCGTTGATGAAGTTGGTCTTGTCATCCTCGGTGCCGATCAGATAGTACTCGGGGTTGGTCAGGCCAGCGTTGAACTTGTAGTTCTCATACTTCAGCAGACGATAGTTGGGATCCCAGCCCAGGGAAGGAATGTTGTAATCGCCGTACATGGCCCACTCTTTTTCATCCAGGGGCCAGGTGCGCCAGGCGTAGTTCTGGTCGGAGCCCACGCCGGTGATCATGGTGCCGCCGGCAGGATACTGGGCGATGCCGGCTTCCTTGATCTTCAGCATGGCTTCCACATATTCGCTGGTGGTCACGGGCACATGATCATAGCCCACCTGACGCAGCCAGTCCATACGCACGAAGTTCTGGAAGGTGTAGGAGGTATCATAGTAGGGGCGATAGGCCGCCACAAAGTAGGTTTCGCCATTGATCTGGGTGTAGGTCAGCTGGTTGTTGGCCACCATGCGGTTGTAGTAGGTGGGGGCCACAGCGGCGAAATCTTCCATGTTGAAGGTGGTCAGATAGCCGTCAGCCGCCCACTGGGTGACCTTGGGATAATCGTATTCCATCAGCACGGTGGGCAGATCTTCCGCAGCCGCCAGCATGGAGTACTTGGTCATAACGTCGGAGCGGGGAATGGCAACATAGTTCACGGTGATGTTGTACTTGTCGCCAAAGTTCTCCTGGATCCAATGGGTCCAATAGTTGTCCTCCACGTTGGGAACGCCAGCCTGGCCGCGGTCATACACGGGGATCGTGATGGACACGTTCTCGGCAAAGGGCTCCCAGGCAGCTTCTTCCGCCACCGCCATGGGCATCAGCGCCAGCAGCATCATCGCAGCCAGAGCCAGAGCAAGGATTTTCTTCATGGGTTTTTCCTCCTTTTATTATTCAGGGCATTCCGCCCAAGGGTACGGATGATAGGGATAGGCCGGATCGAGCGCTTTTTAACCCTTGACAGCGCCCACCATGACGCCCTTGACGAAGTACTTCT
The DNA here is from genome assembly GCA_902787835.1 of uncultured Eubacteriales bacterium. Lineage (GTDB taxonomy): Bacteria > Bacillota > Clostridia > Christensenellales > Aristaeellaceae > SFMI01. Next base: position 845 of record CADAHU010000116.1, on the reverse strand, counting down.
GCAGGAATGGATAAATGCAGATGATGGGCAGGGTGGCAAACATGATGCAGGCAGCCTGCAGCACCTCGGGCGTGCTGGTAACCTCGATGGCCTCGGACAGCGTAGCGGTCTGCGCCTCCGTTGCGGAAGCCACCAGCTGATACAGCTTGTACTGGATCATCTTGAGCGCTTCCCGGGTGATGTAGTATTTGTTATCCGCGTAGGCGTTCCAGCGGCCCACGGCATAGAACAGAGACAGGGTTGCGATGATCGGCAGGGAAAGCGGCAGCACGATGCGGAACAGGATCTGGAAATTGCTGGCGCCGTCCAGGAAGGCCGCCTCCTCCAGGCTGTCGGGGATGCTGGACTGGAAGTAGTTCTTCATGATCAGCATGTTGTAGGAGGAGTAGATCAGCGGCAGAATCAGCACCCACATGGTGTTGAGCAGGTTCAGGTTTTTATACAACAGATAGGTGGGGATCAGGCCGGCGCTGAAGTACATGGGGATCATCAGCATGATGGTGAAGAAGGCACGGCCCTTCAGGCGCTTTTTGGAAAGCGGATAGGCGGCGCAGGTGCAGGTGATCATGCCCAGGGCGGTGAAGAGCAGCACCACGCCCACGCTGTATACGAAGGAATGCACCAGGGTGCCGTCCTGGAAGATGGTGCTGTATGCATCGAGATTGAAGCCCTTCGGCCACAGCACAACGGATTTTTGCATGACCGCCGTATTGCTGCTGACGGATTTGGCCGCCAGATGGATAAAGGGCAGGATACAGGTAAGGCACAGCACCACCAGTACAAAGATGATCAGAAAATCGCCCACGGAGAAATGACGGATCGCATGGGAACCATCGCTGATGGTA
>CADAHU010000115.1 GCA_902787835.1 uncultured Eubacteriales bacterium | reverse complement strand
GTCTGTTTTCAATTCAAGCTGGTCCGCCCGTTGGGAGTCCAGAGGGCCGAAGGTCCTTTGGCGCAGGTCTGGGCGCGCGGAGCGCCCAGCGTCATCCCCGCCAAATCCCAATTTGCCTGCATCATGTATTAAAAAAATCTCCCGCAAAGCCGCCTGGCTTTGCGGGAGATCCATTTGGGATATCTGGCTTTATTCCTTGACCAGGGTACGGTCGCGGAACAGCAGCGTGGTGCACCACAGGCCGGCGGCGCCCACCAGGGTATAGATGATGCGGCTCAGCACGGCAGCCTGCCCGCCAAAGAGGGCGGCCACCAGATCAAACTGAAAGATGCCGATCAGGCCCCAGTTGACGGCGCCGATGATCACCAGCAGCAGCGCGATTCTGTCAAGCATAACAAAACACCTCCTTGCTTTGCAGCTTTATTATGGCAAGGAGGCGTTTTATCTATGCGTTTGGATGTTATTTGTTTTTATTCCAGGCCGTTCACAAAGTTTTTGATGCGGCGCACAGCCTCGGTGATCTGGATATCGCTGACGGCGTAGGACATGCGCACAAAGCCGCAGGCGCCGAAGGGCGTGCCGGGGATCACGGCCACAAAGCTCTTTTTCAGCAGCAGCTCGGCGAATTTGCCATCGCTGTCGATAACCTCGCCATCGCACTTTTTGCCCAGGTAGGGCCGCACATCCAGCAGCATGTAGAACGCGCCCTTGGGCATAACGCCGGGCCGCAGGGCGTTCTGCGCCAGCAGGAACAGCAGCAGCGTGCGGCGGCGGGCAAAGGAGTGCGCCATATCCACCACGCAGCTGTTGGGGTTGCCGGTCATGTGGCTCTGGATGGAGCCCATGGCCTTGATGGCAAACAGCGGGCCGGAGGCATAGCCCATGCGCCAGCCGGTCATGGCATAGGCCTTGCTGAAGCCGGAAACCAGGATAGTGCGCTGCTTGGCGTCGTCGCTGATCTGGGCGGGGGACAGCTGGGAATAGCCGTCGTAGCACAGATCCTCGTAGATCTCATCGCTGACGATGAAGAAATCATACTTGCGGGCCAATTCGCAGGCCGCGGCCAGCAGCGTGCGGGGCCAGATATTGCCGGTGGGGTTGTTGGGGGAGTTGATGATGATGGCCTTGGTGCGCTCGGTAACGGCGGCCTCCAGCTGCTCCGGGGTGGGCAAAAAATCGGTCTCCGGATCGGTGGTGATGATTACCGGGGTGCCGCCCGCGATCTTGATCATCTCGGTATAGCTGATCCAGTAGGGCGAGGGCAGGATCACCTCGTCCCCGGGGTTCACGATGGCCTGCAGCGCCAGCACGATGGCCTGCTTGGCACCGCTGGATACGATGATCTCATCGGGGCTGTAGCGCAGGGCCTTGTGGGCGTAAATATGCTCGGCAATGGCCGCGCGCAGTTCCGGGATGCCCTTGGCATCGGTATAGCGGGTCTTGCCGGCGTCGATGGCCTCCTTGGCCGCTTTGCGGATATGAACGGGCGTATCAAAATCGGGCTCGCCCACGCCCAGGGAAATCACATCCTCGCCCTGCTTTTTGAGCTCGGCCACGATGGCGTTGAGCCCCAGGGTCGCGGAAGGGGTAATGGATTGAGCAATGTTGGAAAGCTGCAGGGGCATGGAATGGGCTCCTTTCAAAATGAAGGATTCATATTTTGCACTTGCATTATATACCCAATCCGACCGGGAATCAACCCCATAAAATGAATTTTATTTGTACTGATTATTTATTTCGCGGATCTGCGCGCTTACTTGCGGTTTTTGATCGCCGAAGCCAGCGTGATCACATCCCAGATCAGCAGCACGCCGATCACCGCGGCGAACGCCCCGGGGGAGAGCTCGATGGAATGAAACAGCGTCATATATCCCCGGCCGGAGGAGTATACGCTGGCCCCGTAAACGCCGATGACCACCGTAAACAGGATGCTGAGGACCGCCCGGGTCATATTGCCCCTGCGCAGCTTTTCAGCCTGCTCGGCCTGGGCGTATTCCGCCTGCCGTTCAGCGGCTTCTTTTTCCCGCTTCCGTTCCTCCACGGCCTGCTGTTCCTCTTCGGTCAGCGGCACGCCGCTCTCCATGCGCTGGGCCAGGGCTTCATCCTTTTCCCGCTCCGCCCGGCGTCCGGCCTCCGCGGCGGGCTTCAGCGCGGAGAAGGCGCGGCTGCAGCGGTTGATCTTTTTTGCCATGACTGCCAGCGCCAGTAGGCCAAAGAAGGGAAAGAACAGCGCAAAAACGGGCAGGAACATGCGCCCCGGGCTCATCTCAAAGCGCGCCTTGAGCACCAGCACGCATCCGGCGATCAAGGAAACGAACCAGCCGACCATCACGATAAAGATGCCCAGGCCGTTGATACCGCTGCTGGGCGCCACGCTGGCGCAAAGCGCGATGCCGCCGAGCATCAGCAAATAACCCACTGCAAAGGTGATCCACGCGCCCCTGGGGCTTTGTCCCTTTTCCTGGCCGCAATCGGCGCAGGCGTGCATGTAAAATTCTCCCGGGAAGGCGGTATCCCGCACGCCGGCGTAGGGCTTCACGCTGACTGCGTCCTTGCCTGCCACAGGGATGAAGCAGACCGTGGTGCATTCCTTTTCATTGCCGCAGAGGCTGCAAACGCGGGTGTTGTTTTTCATGGTTTTCTCTCCTCGCTTTTGTTTTATTTGGTCCTGTCGCCGAGTTGCGCTTCGATTCCCGCCCAGATCTGCTGCGGGGTGGCGGCGTCGCCGCGCAGCCAGGAGCCCAGGGTCACCATGCCAAAGATGGGCGGGGTATCCCGGTGCCGCCAGATCAGGTATACCGTGCCGTCCCGGGCGCAGAGATAGGCCTCGGTGATGGTGTCCTGGGCGGGCCCGGTATAATCGCTGCGGGATTCGTACCGCACGCGGGTCACCAGGGCAAAATCCGCCGCGCGGCTGTCCGGCGTGCGCAGGGCGGGGGCCATGGCGCAGAGCATAGGGCTGTCCAGGCCGGTTTTGGTGATCGGAATGATCCTTTTGCCCGCCATCAGCCCGGAAAGATCCTCCGCCGTCTGCGCCTCCTCCAGGGAGGCGGGGTACAGCGCGGCGGCCTCCGACAGCAGCGGCGTATCCCGGAAGGCCTCGTAGCCCACCTCGGACAGGGAATCGGGCAGCGTGATTTCGGTCAGCGCCCGGCAGCCCGCAAAGGCCTGATTCCCGATGGCGGTCAGCCCCTCCGGCAGAACGATGGATGTCAGAAAATCGCAGCCCTGGAAGGCGTGATCGCCCAGGGCGGTGATGGTATCGGACAGCAGGATGGCGGGCTGCGCGCCGCATTTGGCAAGGATCTGCCCGAAGCTCTCGGCCACGGCGCTGCCCGTCAGCGTGACCCGCTCCAGCGCCGGGCAATCGGCGAAGGCTGTGCCGAATTTTCCGCCCTTCAGGGGGATGTTCAGCGTGCCGGGGAGCGAAACCGCACGCAGCGCCGGGCAATGACCGAAGGCGTTTTCGCCCAGCGCCTGCAGCGTGTCTGCCAGCGTGACCTCCGTCAGCCCGGTGCCGGAAAAAGCGCCGCCGCCGATGCTGGTCAGCCGCGGGGACAGCGTGACGGTATCCAGCGCGGCGCAGCCGGAAAAGGCGCTGAAGCCGAGGTCGACGAGGGAATCGGGCAGGATAACGGCGCGCAGGGAGGCGCAGTCCGAAAAGGCGTTATTTTCAATGGCGGTGAGGGAAGCGGGCAGCGTCACATCCGTCAGCGCGGCGCAGCCGGCAAACAGATATTCCGGGAGCGCCGTCAGCCCGGCGGGCAGCACGGCGGAGGTCAGATTGGCGCAGTCCCGGAAGGCGTTCTTTCCCAAATCCGTCACGGAATCGGGCACGGTGATGGCCGTCAGTCCGGCGCAGCCCCTGAACGCGCTGCCGCCGATGGCGGTCAGCCCCTCCGGCAGGATGATCTCCCCCAGGGCGGCGCAGCCGGAAAAGGCGTTATCGGGCAGGGAAGAAAGTCCCTCCGGCAGGCTGATTTCCCGGAGCGCCCTGCAGCCGGTGAAGGCATAGATATTCGGATGGATCAGATGCGCCGGAATGTATACCCGCTCCAGCTGGGCGCAGTCGACGAAGGGGCGGTAGCCGATGTTCTCCACGGTATCCGGTATCGTCAGCTCCTTTATCGCGGAGCCCTGAAACGCGCCGTCACCGATCTCGCGCAGGGCGGGCGGCAGAATCAGGCTTTGCAGGCTTGTGCAGTCCTTAAAGGCAGTATAGCCGATCGTGATGAGGGAATCGGGCAGCTGGATTTCGCGCAGCGCTGTGCAGCCGTTGAACGCGCTGAAGCCGATCTCAGCGATGCCCTCGGGCAGCGCGATGCTTTCCAGGCTCTCGCAGCGCATGAAGGCCCGGCCGTCGATGACGGTCACCGTGGCAGGGAGCGTGATCTCCGTCAGCTGGCCGCAGCCGAAAAACGCGCCGTCCCCGATGTGGGTGACGCCCTCCGCCAGGGAGACCCGCGTCAAACAGGGGATGCTGCCCAGTACGCCAAAGAAGCTGTCGCCCGTGTCGCTGCGCAGGGTGGCTTCTTCCAGAAAGATGCAGCCGGCAAATACGTCTTTTCCATAGGGGATATTGCCGGACAGGGTAACGGCCTGCAGGCCCTCGCAGCCCTGGAACGCGCCGTCGCCCACCGTTTGCACGCGCTCCGGGATCGTCAGGCTGCCTTCCAGCCCGCTCTTGGAGAAGGCGTGGGGGCCGATCTCGGTCAGCGCGGCGGGGAATACGAAGGCATCCAGGCTTTCGCAGCCGTTGAAGGCGTATTCCCCGAGGGCTTGCACGCTGTCCGGCAGGGTGATCTGCGCCAGGGCGCTGCACTGGTTAAAGGCATGAGCCTCCACCTGGGTGAGCGTTTCCGGCACCGCGGCTGTCACCGGCGTCTTGCTGTATTTGATCACATAGCCGGCATTCTTGTTCAGCGTATCGCCGGTGACGGTCAGCGCGCTGACGGCGCCGCAGCCCCAGAAGGCCGAGGGATTTATTTGCGTTCCGCAGTCCATCGTGACCGCGGCCAGGGCGGAGCAGGCGGCAAAGGCATTCCTGTCGATCTGCCGCACGCCCGGCTCGATGATCAGCGCTTTCAGCCCCGCGCAATCGCTGAAGGCGTCGGTGGAGACAGTGGCCACGGTGGATGGGATCACCAGCGTTTCCAGGCCTTCGCAGCCGGAAAAGGCGTGATCGCCGATCTCGATGACCGAGCTTGGGATCACGATTTCCTTCAGCTTTTTGCAGCCCTGAAAGGCGCTGGCGCCGATGCGCGTCACCGAATCCGGGATCGTTACGCGCTCATAGCCTTTGTTCTTATACGCGCCCACCGGGATCTCGGCCGTTCCCGGCGCGATGGTCAGCTCCTTGCTCCCGCAGCCGGAGAGCAGCAGCGCGGCCAGAAGCAAAAGCAGCAGCAATGCCTTTTTCATGGGGAAATCTCCTTATTCTGTCTCCGCGGGCAGCACGGGGAATTCGCTTTCATCCACCCGCTCAAAGACCATCTCCTGGCCGTTAAAGGACAGCTTCAGCCTGTCGCCCTGGACGCCGTACCGCATTTCGATGATTTCGCCCCGGCTGATCGCCGCGCAGGCCAGGAGCCGCCCGCGGAACAGATCCACCTGACAGCGGGTTTCGGTAAGCTGAACCCCGCCGTTCACATACGCGCCGGCCCGCATAAAGCAGTCCATGTCGAAGCGGTAATAGGCGGTCACGCCGTCCATTTCGGCCTTCCATACGCCCGTCAGCGCGGGATCGGAATCACCGGGAGATACGGTCACTGGCCGGATCGCCAGCCCCTGGGCTAATGCGTCACGGTTTATCCGAAGGGCGGGCCGCACGCAGTTGGTATCCCAGCCATACCACTGATACCATTCCATATCGCCGCCGCCGTCGCTGTAACTGTTGCAGCGCATCCCCTGCTCCCGCAGCAGCCAGGGCTGCATCAGGTAATACTCCGGCATTTCCTGCCAGAATTTGCTGTACTCCGTGATGGAGGGTAGGACGATGGCCCAGATGCCGTCCGTCTGCTGCGCCAGGGGATGCAGGCCGCCGGTGATCCCTGCGTATTCCGCCGCGTCCGGCAGATCGCGGGTCTCCTCCCAGTACACGCCCACATCCACGGCCAGCTTCAGCAGCACGGCATAGGACGGCAGGGATACCCGGCGCTCGGCGATGACGTTCTGATCGTTTGTGCCATAGGCAAAGTACCGCCGCGCCTCCTCGCTGCTGAGCACAAAGATCTGGTCCAGCGTATCGCTTTCCGGGATCGTGATCTCCTCCGTTTCTCCGTTGCGCTGTACGGGATGGGTCCCGCCCGGGGTATGCAGCGGCGTTTCCGGGATCAGCGCCCGCTCCGCGTCGGTAAAGGCATAGGTCAGAAAGCTGCCGTTCAGCCAGGCGCGCAGATCGCTGTCCGCCCAGCTGACCAGCTGATACTGCTGCTCGCAGTATTTGCGGCAGGACAGCTCATACTGGGAGATCAGCAGCAGCGAATCCTCATCCGCTTCCAGCACCAGCCACTGGATGGGCTCGGGGCCGTTGTCCGGATCGGCGTCCTGCTCATAGTGCCCAAAGAGCAGGATATCGCCCGCCTGAATATCGGCAGCTTCCGCATGGGCGCAAAGCGGCAGGGCAAGCAGCAGGAGCAACAGCGCCAAAATCCATTTTTTCATCGGTATCTCTCCTTATTGAAGGTTCATGGATTGGTCCGGGTCAGCACGGAGCAAAGCATGGTAATCATATAGGCAAGGGCCAGGGTCAGCGCCGCGCACAACAGGGCGCAGCCCAGAAATGCGGACAGAAAGCCGGATATCCCGCCGTTTCCTTCGCCCACCTTGAAACCATTGATAAAATAGGCATAACGTTTGCCGTTATCGGGCCTGGAGAACAAGGCCGCTGCCAGCCCTGTGACGCCGCCCAGGAAGAGCGACAGAAGCCACAGGCTGTTTTTGCCATTGCTGTGCAGCAGGAGCGCGCCTGCGGCCCCTGCCGCCATGCTGATGGCCAGCAGCAGGGAAAAGAGATTGAACCATACCGCCAGCAGGGCAACGGCCAGAGCAACCATTCCTGCCAGCGCTGCGGTTTCCTTCCGCCGGATGGCGTCATATCGCGCCTGGCTGATCCCGCCTTTCCTTAATTCCCCCAGAGGATCTGTTAATTTGGGATGAGGTTCCTTTTTGCCAGGTTGTGCCGCTACCAGCGCTGCTCCCATGCTCAGCAGCAGGATCCCGCCAAAGAACGCCAGGATCCAACCCACGATTGTTTTCCAAACAACCTGCCCATCTTCTTTGGCAGCGCTCAGAATCAGAAAAATGCCGCCGGCCAGCACGAGCGCGCTGATGATCATTTACCTCTGCGTCTATTTGGATAATCTGTGATTCCTCATTCTTCCGCAAACAGCGCGGCAACCAGCGGGCCGACCTGGCTGTACAGCGGATACCACCAGTGATCGCCCTTGGGCAGCATCACCGCGCCGGTCAGCCTGCGCTTGACGCTGCCCAGATCGCGCAGCATATCGCCGGTATGCGCGTCGTGCACGGTCACGCGGGTCAGGGGATAGTGCAGATGGACGCCGCCGCTGCTGGTGCCGCCTTCATAGGTAACGCTGCAGCGGATGATATAATCGGCGTCCGCCGGGCGCTCCGGGATATGGTCGGCAGGCAGGGCTGCTTCCAAAACCAGATCCAGCCAGGCAGCCGTTTCCTGCTCCGGAAGGCTCCGCTCAAACACCACCAGGAAGGCGCCGTCCGGTTTCAGCGCCGCTTCATGCAGCGTTTCGCCGTATGCGATGTCCGGCGGAGCGATCCCGCTGTCAATTGCTTCACCGCCTGCCTGGAAAAAGGCGTCGGTTTCTGCGCTCAGCTGGGAAAGCCCCTCCGTCAGCAGCCGAACGGCGGACAGATCGGCTGTTTTCATCCGCTTGAGCTGGGTGATCAGCAGGTTCAGCTTCATCATGCTGTTCAGATAGGGCGAATCGGATTGCAGGAAGGCGGGCAGCAGGGTTCCCGCCGTTTTTTCGGAGGAAAGCAGGGCGTCGGCCAGCCGGTTGAAAGCGGAATTCTGCCCCCAGGGATCCCGCGCCAGCAGCGCGTCCAGCGCTTCCTTTTCATAAACGCGCACCAGGGGCTTGTCCGGGATGCCCAGCTGCTCCAGATACCCGTCGATAGCCGCCGCGTCCAGTCCCTGGCTGATTTCCTCGGTGCTGATGATCAGGGACGAACGGCTGTTGACGGATCCGTAGGCCGTCAGGCTGGTGACGGCGATATCGGCCCCATAGGGCAGCACGATCAGGGTAAAATACCGGCTGTATTCCAGGGAGGTGCGGCCCTCTGACTGGGAGCGGCGCGCCGACTGGAGGTATTCCGTATCGAATTGGGGATTGATCATCGCTGCAAGCTGCGGAGCCACATCCTCCCAATCAAAGGTCCCGACCCCAATGGCGCGCATGGCGGCGTGCGCCTGGTCCCGGTCGAACTCCAGCACGATCGCCTTGTCCGGCGCGGCCCAGGGCAATTGGGAAAACCGCTTCAGGATGAAGCGCTGATAGGTGGTTTCCGCGCTTTCCTGCTGCTCCAGAGCGTTGCCCGCCATGGCTGCGGTCATGGCCATGGCCCACTGGATGCGGGAACGGTCCAGGCTCAGCGTCTGCGGATCCTCCTCCGCCCCGGCGGGCAGGCAAAGACAGATGGCCAGCGACAGGCAAATGAGCAAGCAGACGATGCGTTTCATGGGCTTCTCCTTTCTTATTGCAGCGCTTCCGCCAGCGCGCGGAGGGCCAGCGCCGCCTCGAAGGCGCCGGCGTTCTGCCCGCTGCCAAGGCGTATGCTCTGGGGCGGCTGACGGAGGATGACGGACTGATCCAGCAGCACCTGGCCGCTTTGCCGGTCGATCACGGCCAGGCGCGTCTCGCAGCTGTACGCGGTGAAGGAGCCGCCGTATTTCCCCGCTTCCCGGAGCACGGGATAGATGATGGCAATGGCGTCGGCCTCCTCCAGGCTGGCTGCCAAATGGCCCGAAAGCATGCTTGCAAAGTCATAATCGGTTTTTCGGTCGGTGCTGACCGCTTCAATCCGCCCATACCGGTCGATCACCGCCGCCACCACATGCGCCGGGCGGGCTTCCCGGGCCCAGAAAACTTCCCGCCCGACCAGGCCGTACAGGTTCATGATTGTTTGATCATCCGCTGCCCGGCGTATTTTTTCCTGATCATCCTCGCTCAGGCCATCCGCCAGATCCAGCGCCTGCGCGGGCATGCCGTTGACCGTCAGATCCGGCGCGGCGGTCCGCTGAGCCGCCAGCCATACCCGGAAACCGGGATCATCGGTGGGAAGTTCGCCAAAGCTCAGGGAAACATGCAGCGCTTTCAGGGAGGGGACGACCTTGGCGGGACGGCTGCTGCCGTATGTCAGCAAATTCCGCCCCGCATAGGGCGGAAGCAGCATCAGCGTCATCTCCTCCAGCGCGGGGAATGCCTCCGCCAAATTATCGGGGAAGGCGGCATCCTGGTACAGCGTCAGCTTTTTTACCTGGGGGAACATGGGCAGACTGTTGAGGATTTTGGTGAGGCCCAGTTCGGTTACGCAGCCTGCGTCATAGCTTTTATCCACCACCGCGGAGGTGAACAGCCGCAGGGAAGCAAACCGGAATTGCTGCAAAAAGTCGGAAATATCATAGAAGATCCCGGTTTGATCGATGGCATCCTCTATGTACAGCGTCACGTCCTGGCCGTTGAAGAGATCTGCATACTGCGGCCCCATGCGCTCCGGATCGTCCTCCGTGTAGAAGGACAGCACATAGGCGCCGCTCTCCGTGCGAAAGCCGCTGAGCTCTCTGTGATCATCAATCAGGGGCACAGAAAGGACCGGGCCGTCCGGCCCTAAGCGCACCTGCAGATCACCTGATTTTTGCTTGGTTTCAAACACGATGTCAAAGAACTCCGTTTCGCCTTCGGGAGAGCCATAGAGGTACTCGCCCAGCACCACGATCCCTTCCGCTGCGGTGTCCGCGCCGCCGTCTGCGCCCGGCAGCACAAAATCCTTCATGCCGCGGGTCAGCGCCGCCAGGGGAACGGCATCGCAGCTGACCCGCACCCTTATGCGGCCGTTATAAAAAAGGGAGTAATAGCGGGGCGTCAGGGTATGGCCCTGCCAGGCGGACGATTCCGGCGCTTCGGCCAGGGCGGCGATGCCGGAGGCGAGCAGCAGCACGGTGAGCAGCAGCAGCAGGATACAGCGCTTGTTCATGGCGTTTCCTCCTCGGATCAGTATGAGCATACTTATACAAATTGTATTATACATACCAAACGATAAAAAAAGGTGGGCAGCCTGCCCACCTTGAGTAGCTTTTTATGACCAATTTCCCTGCAAATAATCCCATAAATAGGGGGGCGAACCAAAACTCATTCGATCCCGGGGACCAGCCGCAGCAGCGTCCAATCCGCCATTTCGATCGTTCCCTCATAGAGGTTATACCGGGGATTGGCGATCACCATCCAATAGCCGTTCAGGATTCTTTCTTCATTGCCGAATTCCAGAATGATGCTGTTTTCTCCGCCGGAGTACAGGTTGACTGTTCCCGTTTCGTCCGCGCCTACAGCCAGCACGGGATTCAATACTTCCTGAATCTTCAGGAGAAGCAGGCAGCTGCCGCATTCTCCCTTGGCCTCCAGCCATTCCTGAATGGTAACGAACTTGGGTTCTTCTTCGCCCAACGCGCAGCAGGAAATGGAAACGAAGATAAGCAGGGCTGCCAGGAATACGGGGATCGCTTTTTTCATAAATGATCTGCTCCTTTCTGGTTTTCAAATTGGCAATTATCCATCTGCCGGCATTATATCAGGAGCAATACAAAAAAAGGTGGGCCGCCTGCCCACCTGGAAAGATTTGATTTTTCAGTTTTCCGTCACATGGATTTCCACGTCCGTTCCGGAAAGCAGCGCGGAAACCGCGTCCAATTGCCCGCTCAGCACATATACCGCCGCCAGATCGGGCAGGGCTTGCAGGCCGGAGAGATCCTTGATATCGCTGTGCTGCAGCATGATGGCTTGCAGTCTGGGCAGGCGCTGGGCGATATCAGTCACATCCTTCATGTTCAGCCACATGAAGCCCAGGCTTTTCACATTTGGATGGGAGCCCACCTGCTTTAGGCTCGTCAGATCGTTGAGCCCGATATCCAGCGTTTCCAGCCAGGGGCAGTTCTCCAGGGCCGTCACGTCGCTGAGCCCGCAGTCAAACAGAATGGCGTGCTTGAGCCTGCTGATATGGGCGATGGGCTGTATGCCGGATATGCGGCTGTGCTTGATCTCCACCGTATAAAGATGGGTCAGATCGGCGATGCCGCGCACGTCCAGATAGCCCTGGCGCGCGATGTGGATCTCCTCCAGATTGGGCAGCAGCTTCACATCATCCAGGGTGCGCAGCGGTCCTTCGGCGTGCTGCGCGATATCCTGCTGATAAAACAGGCTGGGATCCGCATAGGTTTCGCTGCCGAAAATGTAAATATTGCGGACCTGTGCCAGGTCCTCCTCTGTCAGCGCGCCGCTTTCCTTTCCCAATTGCGCCCTTACGGCCCGCTCCATCAGCGGCTCGGAAAAGGCGATCCGGGGGACGGGCTTCAGGATCCCGGTATACCGCCCCAGCAGGAAGCCGCCGCAGAGCGCGCAGAGCAGCAGCGCGGCGGCGATCAGCAGCTTTTTGATCGGGAGGACGGGAGCGGCTTGCCCCACCTTTTCCAGCGCTTGCCGCACCTGCTCCGCGCTGCCGTAACGCTCCTCCGGCGAAAAGGCGGTGCATCGGTCGATGATCCGCTGCAGATGGGCGTCCATGGTCACGTTGGGGTTTTCCCGGGTGATGCCGGTGGCCAGCCAGCGCAGCAGCACGCCCAGGGCGTAAATATCCGTCCGGCTGTCCGTTTGCCCAAAGCCGTACTGCTCCGGCGGCGCGTAGCCCTTGGTGCCAAAGAAAACGGTATCGCTGGCGGCGTTCTCCTTATAGGCGCGGGAAATATCAAAATCGATCAGCGCCAGCGTTTCGTCCGGCTTCACGATGATGTTTTCCGGCTTGATATCCCGGTGGATGACGGGCGGCGTATGGCCGTGCAGGGCGGAGAGGATATCGCACAGCTGCATGCCGAAGGCGGCGATCTGCGCGGCGTTCAGCGTTTTTTCCCGGGCGTAATCGCTCAGCGGCTCGCCCTCGATGTACTCCCGCACGATGCAGAGGATGCGCTCGTTTTGATATTGCTCAAAGAACCGCGGCAGCCCGTCATGCGCCACGCCCTTCAAAAGCTCCGGCGCGGGCTGGAAGGGGAAGGCTGTCCGGTCATAGCACTTGGCCACGGCGATCTGCCCATCCGCCTTTCTGCGCACCAGGAAGGTTTCCCTGCCGGTGTGGCTGGCCAGGCATTCCATCTGGTCGTATGCCTCCAGAAAATCGGAGGGATAATTGCTTTCCGCAAGAACGGACTGGATGTTTTCCACAATGCGCTGCAGCTCGTTCATTGGTCTCTCCCTCCCAGGATCGGCAGGCTCAGGTCGGCCAGAATGATCTCGGTATCCACCAGGCCGATGCGGTTGTGCAGGCAGTAAATGATCACGGTATCGCGCTTGATCCGCGGGTACAGCAGGCTTTTGCGGGCGATCTTGAGCATCTCCTGGGCCTGGGCCACGTCGGCCTCCATGGCGAAGGCCAGCTGCAGCACCGTATAAGGATTTTTCCAGATTGGCGCGGCGGATCAGCTGCTCCGGCACCTGATCGTGGGTTTTGCACCAGGCGGTCAGGTAATCGGAAAAGGCGGTATTCAGATAGGCGGATTCGTTGCGTTGCAAAAACTGCTCCAGGCTTCGCTCCTTGAACAGCAGCTTCAGCAATTCATCGGTGCTGATCCGTTTCTCTTCTGCCATGGCTCGCTCTCCCTTGGGCTCGTCCACCGTATCATAGCATATAAAAATCAATTTGAGGTGGGCAGGCAGCCCACCTCAAGAAAGGCTATTTACTTGTTTTGCAGCCGGTGCCGGATATCGTCCAGCAGCGAGGCCAGCGTGGGGGAGGTGCGCACGTCCTCCGCCACCTTGTCGCAGCCGTGCAGGATGGTGGTGTGATCGCGGCCGCCCAGGGCGTCGCCGATACGGCTCATGGAGCAGTCGGTCATCTCCCGGCACAGGTACATGGTGATCTGCCGGGGAATGGTGATTTCCCGGTTGCGGCGGGGACCCTTCAGATCCTCCGGCGTCACGTTGTAATAGGACGCCACCACCCGCATCACGTCCTCGCAGGTGATGCTGCGGGGCTCGTGGCTGGCAAATACCTCCCGCAGGGCCTCCTCCGCCAGCGCGCAGTCGATCCGCCGGCCGGTCAGCGAGGCGTAGGCCGAAAGGCGGGTCAGGCTGCCCTCCAGCTCGCGGATGTTGCTCTCCACCCGCTGGGCGATGAGCTGCAGCACATCGTCATCACACTGGATCATCTCATCCTGGGCCCGGCGGCGCAGAATGGCGATGCGGGTTTCCAGATCGGGCCGCTGGATATCGGCGATCAGCCCCCACTCAAACCGGCTGCGCAGCCGCTCCTCCAGCCGGGGGATCTCCCGGGGAGGACGGTCGCTGGATACGATAATCTGCTTGCCCGCGGTGTGCAGGGCGTTGAAGGTGTGGAAAAACTCCTCCTGGGTGCTGGTGGTGCCGGCGATGAACTGGATATCGTCGATGAGCAGCACATCCACCTTGCGGTATTTTTCCCGGAAATCCACGGTCTGGCCCGTCTGGATGGCGGAGATCAGCTCGTTCATGAAGGCCTCGCTGGTGACGTAGGCGATCTTGATATTGGGGTTCACATCCAGCATGTAATGGCCGATGGCGTGCATCAGGTGCGTTTTGCCCAGGCCCACGCCGCCGTAGATGAACAGCGGGTTATAGGTTTCCGCCGGGGACTCGGCCACCGCCAGGCAGGCGGCATGGGCAAACCGGTTGCTGGAGCCCACCACGAAGGAATCAAAGGTGTACTTGGGGTTCAGGAAGGAGGGCTTGGGCACGGCGGCGGGGGTCAGGAAGGCCTCGGCCTCCTCGGGCGTGAGCACCTTCAGATGCAGGGGCTGCCGCGCGGCCTCGCCCAGGGCGTTCTCGATCATTACCGCATAGCGCGCCATTACGTTTTTGCGGTAAAAATCGGTGGCCGCCTGCACCGCAAAGGTGTCCCCGTCCAGGGCCACCGGCTTCAGCGTATCGATCCAGGTGTCGTAGGCCACCTTCATCATATTCCTGCGCAGGATCTGGCAGGTGCTGTCCCATAGCTGCGTCGTATCCAAAGGAAATGCCTCCCGTGTACATCGAATGCGTGTATATCGTCATGCAGGCGCGTCTGCTGAAAAAAGGCGAAAAAAATAAACCGGCCTGTATATTTGCCATCGGCCGGTGGATAACTGCCTGTGGATAAATCCGTATCCGATCCGATTTACGCCCTTATAATAGCAGATTTCGGGGAAAAAGGCAAGAGTTATCCACCGATCGCGCTTTTGCATGCCTTTCGGCGGTGGATAACAACAGATTGTGTCAGCCGATCCCTCCCACCACAACAAATGCGCCGCGCCCAATAAATATATGCAACAAAATTCATATTTTTAACTGCGCTGTAATAAAGTGCAAAAAGAATTTATTTTTTTGTTATTGCGGCGCGGAGACTTTTTTTCGCTGAAGGGCCGCCCGCAGGCTTGCAAAGGTGGACAAATCTCCGCAAATGTGGTATTTTGGTAGGGCATGAAAGGAGAAACCCCCATGGTGCAAGAAGAAGCGGCCGCGCAGGCGCTGCGTCCCTGGCTGGGCGCGGCTTTTCTCGCCGCATGCGACGTGTGCAGCCGCGCCTGCGCCCAGATCAACGGGTTCCCCCTGGAAACCGGCGATATCGCCGCGCTGTACAGCCGGCTGGACACCCTGCTGTTCCAGCAGATCCGGGAGCTGACGGAGGGCGATATGCGGGTGCTGCTGGATGACGGCCGGGTGATCCGCGTGCGGGTGGACGATGTGGATCAGATGGCCGACGAGCTGCTGTACCTGGCGCTGCGAAGCCTGCCGCGAAACCCGGAGCAATACGAGCGCGTGCGCGCCTTTGCCATGCGCCAATCCAGCCTGGCGGCCCTGCGCGTGCTGTATACGCGGTTTTCCGCCTTCCAGACCGAGGACGAGCTGGCGCTGATCGCGCGCACGGCCCGGGCCTGCCATCCGCCCTATCGCTGGCGCGGCTGGCTGCCGGAGGACGGCTGATTCTACTTTTATAATAAAGAGGGAATACACTTGGGCAAGATCATTGCTGTAACCAATCAGAAGGGCGGCGTGGGCAAAACCACCACGTCGGTCAATCTGTGCGCCTGCCTGGCGGAGCTGGGCAAAAAGACGCTGCTGATCGACGCCGATCCCCAGGGCAACGCCTCCAGCGGCTCCGGCGCGGCGGTGGGGGATAAGAGCCTGTACGAGGTGCTGCTGGGCATCGCCACCGCGGAAAAGAGCATCGTGGAAACCGATACGCCGGGCATGAGCGTATTGCCCTCCGATATCCGCCTGGCTGCGGCGGAGATCGAGATGGTGGGCATCGAGCGCCGGGAATACCGGCTGCGGGCCGCCCTGCGCGGGCTTGCCGATGTGTATGATTATATCATCATCGATTGCCCGCCCTCCCTGGGCCTGCTCACCGTAAACGCCCTGACGGCGGCCAACAGCGTGCTGATCCCCATCCAGTGCGAATATTATGCCCTGGAGGGCGTGCGCAGCCTGACCGATACGGTGAACCGCGTCAAGCGCGGGCTGAACCCGGCGCTGGAGGTGGAGGGCGTGCTGCTGACCATGTTTGACGGCCGCACCAACCTGAGCCTGCAGGTGGTGGCCCAGGTGAAAAAGCACTTTAAATCCAAGGTGTTCGCCACCACCGTGCCACGCAACGTGCGCCTGGGCGAGGCCCCCAGCCACGCCCTGCCCATCAACCGCTATGATCCCCGCTCCACCGGCGCCGAGGCCTACCGCAGCCTGGCCCGGGAGGTGCTGGCCCGCAACGGCGAGCGGATCAAATAAGGCAAAACAGCCGATACTTTCAGATAAAGAAGAAACGAGGGAATGACGATGGCGACCAAGAAAGGGCTGGGCCGCGGGCTGGATATCCTGCTGCCGGAGAGCGACGCGCCCGCCGGCTCCACGGAGATCGCGCTCACGGAGATCGATCCCAATCCCGATCAGCCCCGGCGGGATTTTGATAAAGAAGCGCTGGAAACGCTGGCGGAGAGCATCCGCCAATCCGGGCTGCTGCAGCCCCTGCTGGTAACGCCGGAGGGCAGCCGCTACCGCATTGTGGCGGGCGAGCGCCGCTACCGCGCCGCGCGGATGGCCGGGCTGAATACCGTGCCCTGCATCGTGCGGGAGATGAGCGCCCAGGAGCGCATGGAAGCGGCGCTGATCGAGAACCTGCAGCGCGAGGACCTGAATCCCATGGAGGAAGCCGCGGGCATCCGCGAGCTGATGGAAAGCTGCGGCTATACCCAGGAGCTGGCGGCCCGGCGCGTGGGCCGCTCCCGCCCGGCGGTGGCCAACCTGCTGCGGCTGCTGGCGCTGCCCGAGGATATCCAGGCCCTGGTGCGGGATGGCAGCCTGTCCGCCGGCCATGCCCGGGTGCTGGCGGGCGTCAATGGCGAAAATACCCAGCGCGCCCTGGCCCAGCGGGTGATTAGGGAGGGGCTCAGCGTGCGGGAAACCGAGCGCCTGGCCGCCCTGCCCGAAAAGACGGAGAAGCCCGCCCCCAAGCCCATTGCCGTGGAGCTGGAGGATATGCGCGCAAGGCTGCAAAGCGCCATTGGCGTGCGCACCCTGCTCACCGGCAGCCTCAAGCGCGGCAAGGTGGTGCTGCAGTACAGCACGGAGGAGGAGCTGGAGGCCATCTACGCCGCCATGGAGCGCCTGGAAAATCAATAAGGGAGTGCGCCTATGCTGCTTAATCTGCTTAAATCGGCCCTGATGGGCCTGGTGCAGGGCATTACGGAATGGCTGCCCGTCAGCTCAGGCGGGCACCTTTTGATCCTGAACGCCCTGCTGCCCCTGAAGGATGTCAGCGAGAGCTTTTTTGGGCTGTACGATGTGGTCATCCAGCTGGGGTCGATCCTGGCGGTGGTGGTGCTGTATTTCCATCGGCTCAATCCCTTTGCGCTCTCCAAGTCCTCCGCGGAAAAGCGCGATACCTGGAGCCTGTGGTTCAAAATTATCGTGGCGGTGATCCCCAGCGGGATCATCGGCGTGCTGTTTGACGATTGGATCGACGCCCATCTGAACGGCGCGGTCACCGTGGCCATCGCCCTGATCGTGTACGGCGTGGTGTTTTTGTTCCTGGATCGGCTGGAGGCCGGCAAGCATGCCCGGCGCATCCAGAATACCCAGGGCATCAGCTATCGCACGGCCTTTCTGATCGGCTGCTTCCAGGTGCTGGCGCTGATCCCCGGCACCTCCCGCAGCGGCAGCACCATCATCGGCGCGCTGCTGCTGGGCCTGAGCCGCGGCACGGCGGTGGAATTCAGCTTCTTTATGGCCATCCCCACCATGGCAGGCGCCAGCCTGCTCAAATGCGCCAAGTTCATCCTGGATGGCAACGCCATGACCGGCGCGGAGATCGGCATTCTGGCCGTGGGCTTTATTCTGGCCTTCGCCGTATCGCTGGTGGCCATCCGTGCGCTGGTCAATTATATCCGCACCCATTCCTTCCGGGCCTTCGGCGTATACCGGATCATCCTGGGCGCGGCCGTGCTGGCGCTGGCTGCGGCGCGCATCCTCTAAAATCAAAACTGCGGCGGGCCTTATGCCTGCCGTTTTTACATTGGAAGGAGAATACTTATGGCTGTTTATGCGATCATCGGCACCGGCAATATGGGCGGCGCGCTGGCCCGGGGGCTTTGCAAAAAGGTGGATCCCCGGCAGGTGATCCTGTTCAACCGCACGCCGGAGAAGGCGCGGCGGCTGGCGGAGCAATTGGGCTGCCGCGTGGAGGAGAGCGCGCAGGAGGCGGTGTGCGGCGCGGATTATGTGCTGCTGGGCGTCAAGCCCTATCTGATGCAGGGCGTTATCGCGGGCATTGCGGAGGCTTTGCCGGCCGCTGCCGTACTGGTATCCATGGCGCCGGGCTTTACCATGGAGCAGGTGCGGGCCATGGCGGGCGGCGATCGTCCCGTGATCCGCATCATGCCTAACACGCCGGTGGCGGTGGGCGCGGGCATGACGCTGTACGCATCGGATGGGCAGGTGCCGGCGGCGGCGCTGGATACCTTCCTGAGCGATCTTTCGGCCTCCGGGCGATTCCTGCCCATGGAGGAGCGGCTTTTTGAGGCGGGCAGCGCGGTTTCCGGCTGCGGCCCGGCCTTTGCTGCGCTGTTTATGGAGGCGCTGGCCGATGGCGGCGTGGCCTGCGGATTGCCCCGGGCCCAGGCGCTGGAGCTGGCGGCCCAGATGATGGCGGGCACGGCGCAGCTGGCGCTCAGCGGCGTGCACCCGGGTATCCTGAAGGATCAGGTCTGTTCCCCCGGCGGCACCACCATCCAGGGCGTGCGGGCGCTGGAAGATGGCGGCTTGCGTGGAACCGTGATGGAAGCCGTGATCGCGGCCTGGGAAAAATCCATTGGCAAATAATACCGATCTTCTAAAAGAGAGAGAATATCTGCAAATTGAAATTTGGCGGGAGATGGATACGGACGGGGGCGGGGCTGTCTCAAAACGCCAAATAAATCTTTGGCGGAAGGGGCAGCCCCTTTCTTATAAACAAAAAGACAAGAAGTCTAAAAAAGCGTAAAGCAAACAAGCATAACGGAAAAAGCAACAAATCACAGACAGAAACAGTAAAACCAGATCACAAACCAGCAGGGAAAGTCGCGGGAATTATCAAGTCCGTTCCCAAGCGTTCATTTTGGATTTTATGATGGAGCTTAA
>CADAHU010000114.1 GCA_902787835.1 uncultured Eubacteriales bacterium | reverse complement strand
TCGCTCAGTGTTTGGAGATTGTTATAATCCTCCCGATCTGCGTTCTTCATATACATCTTGAGCATCCCAATCGAATACATTCCGCTGGGGTTGGCAAGATAGGCTTGGTTGTTGTCAAAATTCGGAGCCAGCCGCAGCACTTCGCCGGTAATCGCAGATCGGATCACGCCAAAGTTTCTCATGTGTCGATCCGTGTTGACAAAAAGCGCATCTGCCAGTAGTATCCGCTTCCACGCTGTTTCAAACGCAGTCCCGAGAGAAGCAAGGTTTCTGTAGATCACATCATCCTCATCGCTGCGATCATTAAAGAAGAAGCGGAATGAATCATAAGGTTCAAAAAACTCATGGGGAGCAAGGAAATTGCAGGTCTTGACGCGCTTTCTGAACCTTCCGACATAGGAATATTCTGCTGCATCCCAATTGCAATTGCGCAGGACACGGCTAATCTCTACTTCCGCTTCTGTGGCAGCGCTGGATTGGATCTTATACAGCCACCATGCATTCTCTTCGTACTTCCATGTCTTGGTAAAGCTTCCGTCCGTAGAGGCATTCGGTGTGGCGACTTTCAGTTTTCGCAGGCTGGTATCGCTGGATACCAGGATAAAGTTGCTAACCTCGTTCTGATCTTCCGGGCGGCAAAGCTGAAGCCGAGGCACAAATGCACCTTCTTCAAAGCATGTGAATGTATCCGAAATGCTGAACATGTGTGTGCGCAGCGCAAGTGTGATCTTATCACGGCTTCCCACAAGCCCGCTCATCAGGTTTCTATGCTGAACGCTGTTCAAGTCAACTGCGCGCTCGCGAATCCATGACGAGAATCCATCCGCCGAGGTATTCCTGATCTGCATGGGCAGAAGTTCAGGCATGAGCGGTTGATAACCGGTGATCAGGGAATGTTCGACCTGAAAAGTCGCTACCTTCACATCATCATTGTAAAGAACAAAGTAAGACATTCTGATCACCTCCTTGAATTCGCTACCAGTATACCATTGTTTTTAAGAATTATCCAGTTATTTCAACAAGGTTCGGGCAAACAGTTTACAGCAATTGCTGCAGAAGGTTCATCTGTCGCAGAAAAAAGTACTGAAATCCCAACTCAAAGATTTGATTCTTTTGGTATGTGACGGAGCTGGCTGGCACAGATCCAAAAACTTGGTGTGCCCAGAAAACATTCAGTTGCTTTCCATTCCCTATGGGATTCCGTAATGAGGTATTTCATTCCCTCGCCGATGTTGTTGATCGCTTGTGTGAAACTATTTGTTGTCTAACAAATGAAATGGTTAAAAGCAGTACTGGCCGCGATTGGATTATTCAATGCTTTAGATGAGGATTAGTATTATTGCTTGCCGAAGCGGGCGCGCATCAGGGGCTTGATGCCGCCGGCCTCCAGGATCTTCATGGCCTGGTCGCCCAGCTGCTCGCAGGGCAGCGCCTCGCCGGTCTCCTGGACGGTGACCGTTCCAGCGCTGATGCCCTTGCAGATCACGGGCAGCAGGCCCAGGTTCACGGCGTTGCGGAAGAAAATGCGGGCAAAGGAATCCGCCAGCACGGCGGACGCGCCCATGCTGAGCAGGGCGATGGGCGCATGCTCCCGGCTGGAGCCGCAGCCGAAGTTGCGGCCCGCCACCACGATGCCGCCCTTCGGAAAGTTGGGAGCGATATCCTCGCTGACGCCGCAGAGGCAATGGCTGCCGATTTCCTTGGGATCGGTAATGGCCAGGAAGCGACCGGGATAGATTTGGTCGGTATCGATGTTATCGCCCACCACGATGATTTTGCCGGTGATCTTGGTATTCATATGCGCTTCCTCCTTCTGTCAGTCAAGGTAAGGCCGGGGATCGGTGATAACGCCGTTCAGCAGGCTGGCGGCCACGGTGGCCGGGCTGGCCAGGTACATGAGCGCTTCGGTGGAGCCCATGCGGCCGGGAAAATTGCGGTTGGTGCTGGTGATGCAGGTTTCGCCGGGGGCCAGGATGCCCTCGTGGGCGCCCAGGCACGCGCCGCAGCCGGGGGTGGTGATGGTGGCACCGGCGTCCATCAGATCCTGAATGTAGCCCTTGGCCATGCATGCCTGCATCACCTCCCGGGAGGCGGGCACCACCACCAGGCGGGTATAGGCGGGGATGTGTTTGCCCTTCAGGATTTTTGCGGCGATGGCGATATCCTCCGTGCGCCCGCCGGTGCAGGAGCCGATATACCCCTGATCCAGCTTCACGGGGCCGCCGGCCACCACCTCGGACAGGGGATGCACGTTCTCCACGCTGCTGGGGCAGGCCAATTGGGGCTCCAGCCGGGAAACGTCAAATACGTGGGTTTCGGCATACTGATAGCCGGGATCGGTATACTGGATCTCATAGGGCCGCACGGCGCGCCTGGATACATAATCCAGCACATCCTGGTTGGGCTGCATGTAGGCGGTCTTCGCGCCCATCTCCACCGCCATGTTGCAGATGGTCATCCGGCCGGCCACGTTCAGGTTTTCCACATAGCTGCCGGTAAAATCGATGGCTTTGTATACCGCGCCGTCCGCCCGGATCCTGCCCAGCACGGCCAGCACCACGTCCTTGGGATAGACGCCCCTGGGCGCTTCGCCCTCCAGGCGCACCTCGATGATCTCCGGCACCCGGAACCACAGTTCGCCGGTCATCAGGATGGTGGCCATATCCGTGGCCCCGCAGCCCGTGCCCATGGCCCCGAAGGCGCCGTGGGTGGTGGTGTGGCTGTCGGTGGCCACCACGATCATGCCGGGATAGATCACGCCCGCCTCCGGCATCACCTGATGGCATACGCCGCAGTTGGTATCAAAATGGAATTTCAAATTGTTTTTCTGGGCGAACTCCCGCATTTCCTTATGGTTCGCGGCGCTCTTGATATCCGGGCAGGGGGCGTAATGATCAAAGACGAAGGCGCAGCGCGTATTGTCCCATACCTTTTCGCCGCCCATTTCATAGAAAGAATATACCGTTTGCAGGTACAGGTCGTTGATTTCGGCAAAATCCACCTTGGCGGTCACGATCTCTCCGGTGCGCACTTCCCTGCGCCCGCTGTTCTTGGCCAGGATCTTTTCAATGGCGTGCATAAGCCTTCCTCCTTGCTGTCGCTCAGAAAACGTATATTGAATATCGTATACGATATTCAATCTGAAAACATCATAGCACAACAATCGGAGAAACGCAAGCGTTTTTTCTCCGGCATGTGCCTGTCCCGCGGCGTACGAGGACAATTGATTTTTGATGTCCAATCCTATATAATAGAATGTGTATACGATATACAGAAAGCGGGTGCTCTCTTGGAAACGCTGGAACTGCTGCCGGTCCGGATCAAAATCACCTCCATT
Organism: uncultured Eubacteriales bacterium; assembly: GCA_902787835.1. Classification (GTDB taxonomy): domain Bacteria; phylum Bacillota; class Clostridia; order Christensenellales; family Aristaeellaceae; genus SFMI01. Next base: position 5,062 of record CADAHU010000114.1, on the reverse strand, counting down.
TTGCGCAAAGCCATTTATGCGGGAGAATACAAAAGCGGCGATGAGCTGAGCCTGACGGATATTGCCGCCCAGCTGGGCGTCAGCCGCACGCCGGTGCGGGAGGCCTTTCAGGTGCTGGAAAGCGAAGGGCTCATTACCCTGCGGATGAACAAAGGGGCCATCGTGAACAGGATCGACCGCAAATTCATCCGGGATATTTTTGAAATGCGCATGCTGCTGGAATCGCAGGCCGCCTGCCTGGCCGCGGAAAAGGGCATGGAAGAAGAGAAGCTCGGCAAGCTGCTGGAGCGGCTTTATGCGCTGCGGGATCATTTTGACACCCTGAGCGCAGGGGAATACGTGGCGCTCAATCAGGCCGTTCATCAGGCCATCTGGCAGGCTGCGGACAATCACCAATTGACCAATTACCTGCTGGAATTGTGGAACGGGCCCAGCGTGGGCCATGGGGAGAACGCCGCGGAGCATCATTATCAGGCCTCCACCTTTGAGCACATCGCCGTTCTGGAAGCCATCCGGGACGGCCGTAAGGAGGAGGCGCAAAAGGCCATGCGCCGGCACATTGGCAGAAGCATGGAGAATATGCTCGCGCGCTATCCCGAGGATTAGGGTGAAAACGATAAAACAGCTTAGGAGTGTGGCGAAGATGAACGGGGGAGATGCTTCCTTCCGCGGGCCGCTGATCTTTTTGGGCAGGGGCGCGGCCTTCAACCCCCTTGAGGGGAACACGGCGGCGTATATCCGGGAGGAGAACCGCCTCTTTTTGATCGACTGCGGGGAGACCGTATTTGAGCGGCTGATCGCCCGGCAGGCATTGACGGGCGTAACGGAGCTTTCCATCGCCATATCCCACCTGCACAGCGATCACTGCGGGTCGCTGGGGACGCTGCTGTATTACTGCCGCTTTGCGCTGGGCATCAGGGCGCGCATCGTTCTGCCCCGGGAGGAGACGGCCTATATCGGCAGCGTGCGCAGGCTGCTGGAGCTGTTTGGGATCCCGGAGGATTTTTACAGCTGCGTGGATCCCGGCGAGGTTGCGGGCTTCCGGGCCTTCAGCGCCTTCCGGTATGTGAAAACCGCCCATGATCCCCGGATGGAATGTTTCTCCTTTGAGCTGGAAACACCGGAGGGCGGCGTGTTCTATTCGGCGGATACCTGCCGGACGGATGAAATGGCGGCCTTTATCCAGCGTCATGGAAAAATCGCGGCTATTTATATGGAAGCGTTGGAAACGGATACGCCGGGCAGCGTTCATCTGCCCCTGGACAGGCTGCGGGCGGCGCTGCCCGACGCGCTGATGGAAAAAACGCGGCTCATGCACCTGAGCGGCGCGGGCTGCATGCGCAAGGCCCGGGAGATGGGCTTCTCCATCGTGGAGGCGTGAGAGGGCCGCTTTTCAAATCCATAAAAAAACGATGAACAACCCGTAACAAATGTTGAACACCGCAAAAATATAGATTATAATGAAGCGTAATTCAAATACAAGGGAGGATTCGGTATGAAAAAGATCATTTGTGCTCTCATGATTGCAGCGATGCTGCTGGTCAGCGTGTCCGCCATGGCGGAAGGCATTGGCGTGGATACCCTGCGCATCCAGTTCGTCCCCACCAACACGGAAACCGCCGACGCTGCCACCGCTGATTTCTCCGCGTACATGAGCAACCTGCTGGGCATCCCCGTCACCGTTACCGTAGCCACCAGCTATAACGGCATTGTGGAAGCCATGGAATCCGGCACCGTGGATGTGGGCATCATGCCCCCCGCCACCTACGCGCAGGCCCGCGAGATGGGCGTGGCCGAGGCCATTCTGTCCTCCACCCTGGGCGATTACGATCAGGAGACCGAGCAGCCCATCGAGGGCAGCACCGTGGGCAACTTCAAGGCTGAAGTGCTGGTGCGCGCCGACAGCGGCATCGAGGGCTATGAAGGCCTGGCCGGCAAGACCATCGCTTACCTGGGCGCCTCCTCCGCCTCCGGCTACATCTATCCCGTGGCCGAGATGAAGAAGCTGGGCATCGATACGGAGTCCTGCAACTGGGTCAACATCACCTCCATCCCCAGCGCCATCCTGGCGGTGGTCAACGGCCAGGTGGACGCCTGCTTCACCTTTGAAGGCAGCCGCTTTGTGTTTGCCAAGGCCGTGCTGGATGACAGCGGCAACCCCTACGATCTGTACGAAGTGCTGAAGGTGGCCAAGCTGTCCGACGGCGATATCCCCAACGACGCCGTGGCCGTGAACCCCAAGCTGAGCGCCGAGACCAAGGCCGCCGTGACCGAGGCCTTCCTGGCCATGGCCGCTGACGAAGCGGGCCTGCAGATCATGAGCACCTGGGGCCACACCGGCTATGTGCCCGCCAACGAGGCCGATTACGACACCATCGCCGAGTACATCGCCCTGGCTGCCGACTGATAAAAGCATATGATTACATTTGATCACGTCTCCAAAACCTATCCCAATGGGGTGAAGGGCCTGATCGATGTGAACCTGACAATCAATGATGGAGACTTTGTCTCCATCATTGGTTTAAGTGGGGCTGGCAAAAGCACCCTGCTCAGATCCATCAATCGGCTGAACGATATTACCCAGGGCGAGATCACCATCGACGGCAAATCCATCACCAAGGCCAACAAGCGGGAGCTGAAGCGTATCCGCCGCACCATCGGCCTTATTTCCCAGCAGTTCAACCTGGTCAAGCGGTCCACGGTGCAGAAAAACGTGCTTTCCGGAAAGCTGGGCTATTACTCCACCTTCAAAAGCGTTTTCGGCCTTTTTTCCAGGGAGGATTACGCCCTGTGCAGCGAGGTGCTCAAAAAGGTGGAGCTGTCCGATAAGCTGCATGAGCGGTGCGATAACCTGTCCGGCGGCCAGCAGCAGCGGGTGTCCATCGCCCGCACGCTGTTCCAGGAGGCCAGCATCATCCTGGCCGATGAGCCCGTGGCCTCCCTGGACCCGGCCACCAGCCAGGAGATACTGTCCGAGCTCAAAAACATCAACACAACCATGAAAAAAACGGTGGTGGTGAACATCCACTCCATCGGCCTGGCCCGGCAGTTTTCCGACCGGATCCTGGCCCTGCAGGATGGGCGGCTGGTGTTTGACGGCAAGCCGGAGGAGCTGACCCGGGACGTGCTGGAGATGGTGTACAAGGGCGATTCCTTCCTGAAAGAAAGCGAGCGGTAATATGAAAATCAAGGATACCGTTCATTTTCAATGGTATAAAACGCTGTTTGTGGCAGCGCTCCTGGCGCTGTGCCTGATCAGCTCCATCCGGTATACGCAGGCGGATTTCAAGCAGCTGGCGGGCAATATCGGCCAGGTCAGCGTTTTCCTGCGCAAGCTGGCCAATCCCGATTTCGGCTATCTGAACCGTCTGGTGGACCCCATGGTCAAGACGCTCAAGATGTCCGCGCTGGGCACGGTGCTGGGCGTGCTGCTGGCCATTCCCTTCGCCTTCCTCGCCACCACCGTGGTGACGGATAACCCCGTCGTCACGCACATCTTCCGCTTCTTCCTGAACATCATCCGCACCATCCCCAATCTGCTGCTGGCGGCGCTGCTGGTGGCCATCATCGGCATCGGCGAGGCCACCGGCGTGATCACCATCGCCATTTTTACCTTTGGCGTCACCTCCCAGCTGATCTTTGAAAGCATTGAGACCATCGATCTCGCGCCCCTGGAATCCGCCATGGCGGTGGGGGCCAACAAGCTCAAGATCGCCGTATGGGCGGTATGGCCCCAGGTGGCCTCCAGCGTGCTGAGCTATACGTTTTACGCCTTTGAGCTCAACGTCCGCGCCTCCACGGTGCTGGGCTATGTGGGGGCCGGCGGCATCGGCGTCAAGCTGAACGAGGCGCTGGGGCTGTTCCGCTATGAACGGGTATCCATCATCATCCTGTTCATCTTTGTGGTGGTGGTCATCGTGGACGCGGCGTCCGAGGCCATCAGAAGGAGGCTGAAGTAATATGCGGATTTCAGCCAAGCTCAAAAAATACCTTGTGGCATTGGCCGTGGCGGCGGCGCTGGTTTGGTGCGCCTGGGATATCGATTGGAGCAGCTTCCGCTATTTTTCCTGGGGCAGCTTCCGGGGCACGCTCAGGAGCCTGTTCAATCCCGATTGGGGCGCATTTTATACGGGCAGCACGGAGGATATTTTCTCCCTGATGATCATGACCATCGCCATCGGCTTTTTCGGCACGTCGGTGGGCACGGTGCTGGCCATTCCCTTTACGCTTCTGTCCGCCCGCAATCTTTGGAAAAACCCCGTGGTGCCGCGCGTGGGCAAGTTTATCCTGGATGTGCTGCGGGCCTTCCCCGAATTGGTGTACGCCATCATCTTTATCAAGGTAGTGGGCCCCGGTCCCTTTGCCGGCGTGCTGGCCATCGGCATCCATCAGGTGGGCATGCTGGGCAAGCTGTTTACCGAGGAGATGGAGCGCATGGATGAGACGGCGGTGGAGGCCTGCCAGGCGGTGGGCGCCAACGGCGTGCAGACCATGTTTTTTGCCCGCATTCCCCAGCTGATGCCCATTTACGCCTCCCTGGTGCTCAACCATTTTGAGATCGCCGTGCGCAGCGCCTCCACCCTGGGCCTGGTCGGCGCCGGCGGCATCGGCGCCACGCTGATCTTCGCCATCCAGGCCGCGCGCTGGCCGCGGGTGAGCATCATCCTGCTGACGGTGATCGTCACGGTTTTCCTGCTGGACCTGCTCACCGGATGGATCCGGAAAAAGCTGCGCTAAGCAGTGCGCGCATTGCGTGATGGACGCTGGCCCGTATCCGGGCCGGCGTTCTTTTTGCTAAAGTGAAGAGTTGTTTGTTATTAGTTGTTAGTTATTAGTTATCAGTTTTTAGTTAGTGAAACTCCGTCCACTAATAACTGAAACAACTAAAAACTCCTCTCTATCGTCCCTCCTGCCGGCGGGATACGGCCTGTTTTTATCTTGAATGTCGGCCTGATCCATTGTATAATAAATATCATTTTTGCAGTTATTTGGGAACAATGGGCCAGCCCGCGGCCGGACGGCCAGGAAGGGGATCGATGATGAAAACGCTGCTGAAGAACGC
>CADAHU010000113.1 GCA_902787835.1 uncultured Eubacteriales bacterium | reverse complement strand
GCTGGGCCAGCCCTTTGCGCTGTGGCTGCGCCGGGCGCTGATCTTCCTGGTCATCTCCTGCCCCTGCGCGCTGGTGCTCTCCGTGCCGCTGACCTTCTATGCGGGCATCGGCTGCGCCAGCAAAAACGGCATCCTGATCAAGGGCAGCAATCTGCTGGAATCGCTGTGCAACTGCGATACCGTGGTGTTTGATAAGACCGGCACCCTGACCCAGGGCCGCATGAGCGTTACCGCCGTGCAGGCCCAGGGGATCCCGGAGGAGGAGCTGCTGATGCTGGCGGCCCACGCCGAGGGGCTCTCCACCCATCCCATTGCCCAGGCCATCCGCGTGGCCTATGGGCGGCCCATCGAGAACGCCCGGGTGACCGCCGCTCATGAGGAAGCGGGTTACGGCATCGAGGCCGTGATGGATGGGCAGAAGATTGCGCTGGGCAATGCCCGGCTGATGGAAAGGGTGACGGGCTCCGCCCCTGAAGCCCGGCTCCGCCCAGGCCATACAGGGCCTCAAAAATCTGGGCGTGCGCCGCACGGTGATGCTCACCGGCGACCGGGAGGAAGCCGCCCGGCAGGTGGCGCAGCAGGTGCGCGTGGACGAGGTGTACGCCGGGCTTTTGCCCCAGGACAAGGTGGCCCATGTGGAGCAGCTGCTGGCGTCCAAGCCGGATAAGACGGCCCTGGCCTTTGTGGGCGACGGCGTGAACGATGCGCCGGTGCTGGCCCGGGCAGACGTGGGCATCGCCATGGGTGCGCTGGGCAGCGACGCCGCCGTGGAGGCGGCCGACGTGGTGCTGATGGATGATGATCCCGCCCGCCTGCCCCTGGCCATCCGCATTGCCCGCCGCACCCGCGGCATCGCATGGCAGAACATCGCCTTTGCCCTGGGCGTCAAAACGCTGATCATGATCCTGGGCGTGCTGGGCATCGCCAACATGTGGCTGGCGGTATTCGCGGACGTGGGCGTATCGGTGATCGCCGTGCTCAACGCCACCCGCGCCATGCGGATCAAGGAATAAGAGGATGGAATGATGAAGCTGCTCTTTGCGCCGGATTCCTTTAAGGGCTCGCTGTCCGCCGCGGCTTGCTGCAAGCTGCTGGAGCGCGCGGCGCGGCGGGTATTCCCCGGGGCGGAAACCGTTTTGGTGCCCATGGCCGACGGCGGCGAGGGCACGGTGGACGCATTGATGATGGGCCGCCCCGGGCGGCGCTTCCGGATGCAGGTGACCGGCCCGCTGTTTGCGCCGGTGGAGGCTTGCTGGGGGCTGACGGCCGACGACGAAACGGCGGTGCTGGAGATGGCCCAGGCCAGCGGCCTGCCCCTTGTGCCGGAGCAGCTGCGCGATCCCCGGAACACCACCAGCCTGGGCACGGGAGAGATGATCGCAAACGCCCTGCGGGCAGGCGTGAAGCATATCCTGATCGGCATTGGTGGCAGCGCCACCAACGATGGCGGCATGGGCATGCTGCAGGCGTTGGGCGCGGTGTTCACCGATGCGGCGGGAAGGGAACTGCGCCCCGTAGGCGGGGAGCTGATCCATGTGGCCCATGCGGATTTCAGCGGCTTGATGCCGGAGCTGAAGCGGGCGCGGATCACCGTGATCTGCGATGTGACCAATCCCCTGCTGGGGGAGAACGGCGCGGCCTGCGTTTATGGACCGCAGAAGGGCGCGACCCCGGCGATCGTGGAGGAGCTGGAGGCCGGCATGGTCCATTACGCGCAGGTGGTGGAAGCGGCTTTGAGCCGGGATATCAGCCGTTTTTCCGGCGCGGGCGCGGCGGGCGGCCTGGGCGCTGCTCTGGGCGGCGTGCTGGGCGCGGAGCTCAGGGGCGGTGCGGACGCGGTGATGGATGCCGTGCATTTTGATGCGCTGCTGGCGGGCGTCAGCCTGGTGATCACCGGCGAAGGGCGCATGGACGGTCAAAGCCTGCGATATGGCAAAGCGCCCGTGCGCGTGGCCGAACGCTGCGCGGAGCGGGGCATCCCTGTGGCCGCCCTGGTGGGCAGCATCGGGGATGGCGCGCAGGAACTGTACAATCTGTGCGAAAGCACTGTTTTTCCCATCGTGCCCGGTCCCATGCCGCTGGCGGAAGCCATGGCCGGTGCCCCGGCTCTGTATGAGGCCGCGGCGGAGCGGCTGCTGCGCGCCGTGCGCATCGGCATGCGGATCAGGGAATAATGCGGGATTTTCCGCCAACTGGTTTTACGGAGGCGTTCCTTTCTGGAACCCAGAAAGGAACCGAAAGAGGCTGTGCTGTTGCCGTAAATGCTGCGGGGTTTTCCGCCAACAGGCTTTTGCGCCTGCAACCGTTCCCGGGCCCGTAGCGCCCGGAAAACCTGCCCTTGGGCCGGTTTTCAGCGGAGGGCGGGCCGGAAGGCCCCGGGCAAGGCCAGCGAAGCTGGCCACGCGGTGCGCTTCGCGCACCGCTGAACACAGAAAAAACGCCTCAAAAGCAAGCGAGCTTGTTTTTGAGGCGTTTTTTCTGTGTTCTGGTTGCCCTGGAACTCGCTTGGCGGCTACGGACAATCTGGCGGAAACAAGTTTGTTTTCCGATTTAAGCTGATTCGCCGGGTGCTTCTTTGTTCCTTTCTTCTCAGAAGAAAGGAACGTATCCCTTAAACCGCGGGCTTTTCCAGGCTGATGCTGACGGTGATCTCCTGGGCGTCCTCGCAGGCGGAGAGCTGCTTGTCGGTCAGGGTGATATTGGCCATTTCGCCGGGGGCCATGATCATCTTTTTCTGGGTAAAGACGGGCTTGCCGTCGGCGGTCACCACCACATAGGGGTTCTGGTACACCCGGTCGGGGCGGAACATGATATCCACGCTGCCGTGGTCGGCGCCCTTTTCCAGGCGGATCTGCTGGGGCACCGCGCCGCGCACGCCCGCGCCATCCTTAACAGGCACCAGGCGTCCGGCATGGGCCTTGCCCTGCACGTAATCGGCGGCAGCCTGGCCGGCCTTGAAGGATTCGCCCGATACAAAGTCCACCAGGTCATGCACATGCAGCACGTTGCCGCAGGCAAAGATGCCGGGAACGCTGGTCTGCAGGCTGTCGTCCACCACCGCGCCGCTGGTGGCGGGGCTGATGCTGACGCCCGCGCCGATGGTCAGCTCGTTTTCCGGGATCAGGCCCACGCTGAGCAGCAGGGTATCGCATTCAAACTCGATCTCCGTGCCCGGGATGGGGCGGCGGTTTTCATCCACCTTGGAGACCGTCACGCCGGTGACGCGCTCCTTGCCGTGGATATCGGTGACGGTGTGGCTCAGGTACAGGGGGATGTTGTAATCCTGCAGGCACTGCACGATGTTGCGGTTCAGGCCGCTGCTGAAGGGCATCAGCTCCACGCAGGCCAGCACCTTGGCGCCCTGCAGGGTCATGCGGCGCGCCATGATCAGGCCGATATCGCCGCTGCCCAGGATCACCACCCGGCGGCCGGGCATATAGCCCTCCAGGTTGACGAACTTCTGGGCGGTGCCGGCGCTGTAAATGCCGGCGCAGCGGGTGCCGGGGATGCCCAGCGCGCCCCGGGGACGCTCCCGGCAGCCCATGGCCAGCACCACGGCCTTGGCCTTAAAGATCTGCAGGCCGTATTTTTTGCTGATGGCGGTCACCGTTTTATCGGGATCCACGCTGAGCACGGTAACGCCGGTGCGCACGTCGATATGCATTTCCGCGGCGGTATCGATATCGCGCTGGGCGTACTCCGGGCCGGTGAGCTCCTCCTTGAAGCGGTGCAGGCCGAAGCCGTTATGGATGCACTGGCGCAGGATGCCGCCGGCGTTCTCTTCGCGCTCCAGCACGATCAGGCTGTCCACGCCCGCTTTCCTGGCGGCGATGGCGGCGGCCAGGCCCGCGGGGCCTGCGCCGACGATCAGAATATCCACGTTGATGGCGGTCAGATCATTTTTCATCGGGACGCGCCTCCTTTGCGATATCGTGCAGGGTACCCACCAGCAGCTTGCTCTCGCCGCCGCATTTGGTGATCTCCAGCGGGCTGACGCCCAGCTCCTCGCACAGGATCTCCATCACCCGGGGGCTGCAGAAGCCGCCCTGGCAGCGTCCCATGCCGGCGCGGGTGCGGCGCTTTACGCCGTCGATACTGCGCGCGCCCACCGGACGCCGGATGGCGGCGCGGATCTCGGCCTCGGTCACCTGCTCGCAGCGGCACACCAGCGTGCCGTACTCGGGGTTCTTTTCATAGGCGGCGGCGCGCTCTGCATTGGTCATATTGCGGAAAGCCTTGGGCACGGGGGTGGGCTGCTTCCAATCGGCCTTCTTGTTGAGGCCCAGGAAGGCGGCCACCTCGTCGCCCAGTTCCTGGCCGATGGCGGGAGCGGCGCTGAGGCCCGGGCTCTCCACGCCCACGGCTTCATACGCGCCGGCGGGCGCGCCCTCCACCTTGCCGATGATAAAATCGCCGTGCTCCTCATGGGCGCGGATGCCGGAGAAGGTGGTAATGGTCTGGCGCAGATTCGCTTTGGGCCAGGTGAGACGCACCTTGTCCATCACATCGTCCAGCCCCTTGCGGGTGGTGGCGGTGTCATAGCCGTCGTCGATATCATCGGCGGTGGGGCCCAGCAGGGTGTTGCCATGGGTGGTGGGGGAGACCAGCACGCCCTTGCCCATCCGGGTGGGGCACTGGAACATGGTCATGGTGAAGGGCAGCTCCGCCGCGTGATCCAGCAGGTAATACTCGCCCCGGCGGGCGATCAGCTTCACCCGGCGGGTGGAGATCATGTTGTGCAGCACGCCGCTGCCCATGCCCGCGCAGTTGATAACGGCGCGGGTCTTGTATTCATCGCGCTCGGTGATCACTAGCCAATTTCCATCGGAGGTGGGCTTGATCTCCAGCACGGGATTGGAAAGCACGAACTCGGCCCCGTTCTCAGCGGCGCTGTCCGCCAGGGCGCAGGTCATCTCATAGGGGCTCACCAGGCCGCTGGTGGGGGCGTACAGGGCGCAGAGCACCTCGGGATTGGTGGCGGGCTCCATCTGCAGGATCTCGTCGCGCTCCACGATGCGGCAGCCCTCCACGCCGTTGGCGCTGGCCTGGCTGAGCAGGTTTTCCAGCGTTTTGCGGTCCTCCTCGGTAAAGCCGATGACCAGCGCGCCGGGCTGGCCGTAGGGCACGCCCAGCTGGCCCGCCAGCTCCCTGTACATTTTTGCACCCTTTACGTTGAGCCGGGCTTTTTCGGTGCCGGGATGGGCGTCGAAGCCCGCGTGGACGATGCCGCTGTTGGCCTTGCTGGCCCCGTCGGCCACGTCCTCCATGCGGTCGATCACCAGCAGCCTGCCGCTGTACTTGGCCAGCTGCTGGGCCACGGCGCAGCCCACCACGCCGGCGCCTATGATAATCGCGTCGTACATGCGTATTTTCATTCCTTTCCATCAAAATGGGTTCATCCAAATAATTATAACACAAGGACGGGGGTTGTTCAATTGATATTTTGCGTGGTATAATGAAAGAACGGGAGCGCCCCGCGCCTTCCGGCGAAAGGAGATTTTCATGCAGAAGAAAACCGTGCGCAGCCTGATCACGCTGCTGCTTTGCGCGCTGGCCCTTTCCTTTACGGCTTTTATCTTTGCGCCCATCGAGCAGTTTATGCTCAACCAGAGCGAGATGTGGTTCAACCTGGGCGATATCGTGCCCATGTCGCTGCTCAGCTTTGCCGCCCTGACGGCGGTGCTCACGGGCGTCGGCATGCTGCTGCCGCTCAAGGCGCGGCGCGTTTATACCGCCGTGATCCTGGGGCTGACGGTGTGCCTGTACCTGCAGGGCAATTTTATCAATCCCGATTACGGCGAGCTGGATGGCCGCGCCGTGGACTGGAGCAGGTTTACGGGCTACGCGGTGATCGATACGGTTTTCTGGGTGGCGGTGCCCCTGGGGCTGGCGGTGCTTGCCCTGAAAAAGGGAAAGCTGTTCCGCAATATCGCCCGCGGGGCCGCGGCAGTGCTGCTGGCCATCCAGGCGATCTCCCTGGCCACCGTGCTGCTGACCCATCCCATCGAGGAAAACCGGGGCGACTGGATCGTTTCCGATAAGGATCAGTTTGTGCTGGGCGAGGACGCCAACACCGTGATGTTTGTGGTGGACGCCTGCGATACCACCTATATTCCGCGTATCCAGGCGGAGGATCCCGACGCGCTGGCGGAGCTGGACGGGTTTACCTTCTTCAGCGATTACAGCGGCGCGTACAGCAAAACCAAAATGGGCCTGCTCTATACCTTGACCCAGGCATGGTATGAGAACGACCAGACCATCGAGGATTATATCAGCCATTGCTATGAGAACGTGCCCCTGTATACCGCGCTGAAGGACGCGGGCTGGAGCATTCGCCTGTACACCGCCGAAACCTACATGTCCCAATGGATGATCGGCACGGCGGATAATGTGATCTCCGCGGAGCTGGTCGTCAGCTCGCCGGTCAAGCTGTTTGGCAAAATGATGGAGTTTGTGGGCTTCCGCTACGCGCCGCATCTGCTCAAGCCCAGCCTGGTGTTTTACAGCGGGGAGTTTGGCTATTTCAAGGCCGCGAAGGGCGAGGCGCAGCCCTATTACAAGGATAACTTCATCTTCCAGGGCCAGCTGGCCCTCCAGGGGCTCTCCACGCAGCCGGGGCGCGATTTTGTGGTGTACCATATCAACGGCAGCCATCTGCCCTGCAACATGGATGAATACGGCTTCAACGTGGGCCGCTGGAACACCACCGCCTGCGAGCAGACCAAGGGCGTGCTGCGCACCATCATCGGCCCCTATCTGGCGCGGATGAAGGAGCTGGGGATCTACGACAGCGCCAATATCATCATCACCGCCGATCACGGGCGCTTCGATGAAGGCCCGTCCTCGCCCGTGATGCTGCTCAAGCCCGCGGGCGCCCATGGCGAAATCCAGGAGAACACCGCCATGACCGGCGTAAGCGATCTGCACGCCACGCTGATGAAGCTCTGCGGCCTGCCCACCGACGCCCAGGCCATCTATGAGATCGATCCCGCGGAGGACCGCGTGCGCCGCTATCTCTATTATCCCACCACCCGCACCAACGGCGGCACCCTGCCGCCTTTGACCGAGTACCATGTGGAGCGCGGCCAGCAGTTCGTCCCCACCGGCGTGGTGCTGCAGGGCGGCGCGGAGAATATCAAGCGGTAAGGATACGGTACTTTCGTCTGATAATGTTACTTAAATATGATGCGTGCTGCAACGGATGATTTAAGACTATTTCCATATAGTAGGCTGACTGTTATTTGCGGCAACCAATGAAAATTTGCGTGTAGGTTGCTGGACACTTGTTGATGTGATATACTTGCCTTAAATCAACAAATCGATGTTTATGGAGACAATTATGGATAAAGAAACAATCATGGTGGACTACATCCGGGAGGCCCATGAAAAAGGTGCTTTTACCGGAACATGG
>CADAHU010000112.1 GCA_902787835.1 uncultured Eubacteriales bacterium | reverse complement strand
CGATTATTCAAAGATAGAATCCGGCAAGCGGTATATGACCTTTGAGCAGTGCAAAAGCATTGCCAGGGCATTGGATACCAGCATGGATTATCTGGCCGGACTGACCGATGAAAAGAAGGCATATCCGCGGCAGGATGCGGATAAAGGAGGCACGCCATGAAGCTTTTTGACGCGGAAGCCTTGGGGCGGAGAATCACCCGCAAAAGGCAGGAATATGGGATGCTGCAGAAGGATTTTGCGGCCAGCATCGGGCTGTCGGTATCCTTTTATGGGCATATTGAGCGCGGTACTGGTGCTGATCGCCAATAAGCTGCGCGTCAGCGTGGATTGGCTGCTGAGCGACAGCCTGGAGGTGCCCTATGTGCCCAGAACCAGCTTTACCGCCAAGGAGCTGGGCCTGATCCGCCAGGCGCTGGACGACCAGAAGATCCTGGAGGATTGGTTCCCTAAAGAGAAAGAATAACGGAGAGAGGTGAGGAGCCGAATGATGATCAGGCGACTGGAAGAAGCAGACGCGGCAGCCGTTTCCGAACTGATCCGGAATACGATCAGGATCTCCAATGCAAAGGATTACCCCGCGGAGCTGATGGACGCATTGATCGGGACGGAAACGCCTGAGCACATTCTGGAGCGGGCAAGCTGGACGCACTTTTATGTAGCGGAGGAGCAGGGAAAGATCATCGGCTGCGGGGCGATCGGACCCTATTGGGGCAGGACGGACGAAAGCAGCTTGTTTACCATATTTGTGTCTCCGGAGTATCAGGGCAAAGGGATCGGCCGTGCCATCATGGAAACGCTGGAGGGGGATGAATTCTTCCTGCGCGCCAAAAGGATCGAGATCCCCGCATCCATCACCGGCGTGCCGTTCTATCTCAAAATGGGGTATCATTACAAGCAGGGGATTTCCAAGCCGGATCAGGAGCATTTGATCCGGATGGAAAAGAATCGATAAAATTCTAATCCTTAAATTATTACATCATCAAACTGAAATTGGTAAGGAGGGGGACGAACGGGAGCGTTCCTTCTTGGAGCCCAAGAAGGAACCGAAGAAGGCTGTGTTGTCGCCGCTGCTGTTGCTGGATTTTCCGCCAACGGACGTTAACGCCGTCCACCGCCAAAGCGCACAGGGAAAAGCCTGAAAATTACCGAAAAACAAGCTCGCTTGTTTTATCGGAAATTTTCAGGCTTTTCTTATGCCCGGGAGCTCTCTTTGCATCTTTCAAGTTATAGGCGGAAACAAGTTTGTTTTTCGTCGCTCGTCCAATCGTCCGCCGGGATTCCAAAGGGATGAAATCCCTTTGGCGCAGGTTTTAGGGCCGCGGAGGCCCTAACGTCTTTCTTTTACCAATTACGGTTTGTCTGTTTTTGATCAGAGAACAGTATTATAAATGAAAGCGCGCCTTTCACCTTTGAAGCTGGTGAACAGGCGAGCTTTCATTTTGAGTGGGCTAAATTGAAAACAGCAAATGGTTTTCTGCTTGTTCAGCGCTTTCCCCGCCGGTGCAGTTCGCCCATGCCGCCTTCCACGATGCCCTTGTGGGTGGCTACCGCAAAGAAAGTGCCAAAGAAGCATTTGCAATCGAAGCGGAAGGAAATATGATGGACATATTCGCCGTCCAGCCGGGCTTTTTCGGCGATTTCCAGCTCATCCCGGCCATTGATCTGCGCCCAGCCTGTCAGGCCGGGGGTCACGTCGTTGGCGCCGTATTGATCCCGGGCAGCCACCAGGTCATCCTGGTTCCACAGCGCGGGACGCGGCCCAATGACGCTCATCTGCCCGGCCAGGATATTGAACAGCTGGGGTAATTCGTCCAGCGATGCTTTGCGCAGCAGCTTGCCGGTGCGGGTCAGGTAGGCCTCCGGATCGGCCAGCAGATGGGTGGGCATATCGTGGGGGGTATCGATGCGCATGGTGCGGAATTTAAGGATCTGGAAGGTCTTTTTATGCTTCCCCACCCGCTTCTGACGGAAGAAAACCGGCCCCTTGGAATCCAGCTTGATCAGCAGCGCGATCAGCAGCATCGGCAGGGCGAGCAGGAGGATGCCGACGCCGGATAGCAGGATGTCCAGCAGCCGTTTGATACAATGCTGATACATGGGATGCCTCATTCCACCGTGATATGAGCGCCCGCTTTATCCACCTGCAGATCGCGGACGTCCCAGCGATGCCGCAGCCCCTGGCAGTCCCGGCGCATGCGATCCGCCAGCGTTTTATCCATGGACAGGCACAGCAGCGTGGGACCGGCCCCGCTGATGCACAGGGCATGACAGCCATTTTCCGCAGCGATCCCTTGGATATCCGCGTATTCGTCGATCAGGGATGTGCGGTAGGGCTGATGCAGCTTATCCCGCAGCGCGGCGGAAATGGCGTCCATATCGCCGAGCTCCAGGGCCCGCAGCAGCACCGCCAGGTGGGAGCCGTTGTACACCGCGTCGGCATGGGGCACGGTGGCAGGCAGCACAGCGCGGGCGGCATGGGTGCTCAGCGGAAAATCGGGGGAAAGCACAATGAACCGCAGATCGGGATGGGGCGCATAATGCATGGTGTATATGCGCTCTCCCTCCAGCATGGAGGCCGTCAGCCCGCCGAAGAAGGCCGGGGCCAGGTTATCGGGATGCCCCTCGATGCGGGTGGTCAAAAGCAGCAGCGTATCGGGATCCAGCCCGGCTCCGCTCATCCGGTTGGCCGCGGCGGCGCCCGCCGCCAGCAGCGCGGCAGAGGAACCCAAGCCCCGGCTTACCGGGATCTGGGAGCTGATTTCGATATGCACGGCGGGCGTTTTCTGCCCGATATGGCGGTATACGCAGTCGAAAGCCTGATAGGCCAGGTTATCGGCGTTCCGGTAGGCTTCATCGCATCCGGAAAAGCTGAGCTTTTCCGCGGGGGAAAAGGACAGCGTATTGTACAGCGTCAGCGCGCAGCCCAGGGTATCAAACCCCGCCGCCAGATTGGCTGAGGTGGCGGGCACGCGAACGGTTACGCGTTCCATTGGGGCTTCACCGCCTTTTCCAGTACGTACTCCAGCATCTTGTCCCGGTCGATCACATCGCGGTGCAGCACGGGCTTCTGATCCAGCCCGCGCAGATTGGCGGGGACGGGAACGTCAGTGGCCGCCTCCAGCTGATGGATCGCGGCAAAGCCGTCGCCCTCCTGCTGGATGCCAATGGCGGCCAGCACGGCCTCAGGGAATTTGTAGGGCGAGGCGGTGGAGAGCACGACCACCGGGGCGTGGTCGGGATGCGCGGCCTTATACTGCTGGGCCACATGCCAGGCCACGGCGGTATGGGTATCGCACAGATAATGATGCTCCCGCCATACCTGGCCGATGGCGGCGCGGGTCTGGCTGTCGTCGCAGTAATCCGCCCAGAAAACCTCCTTGATCTGCGCCAGCAGGGCATCGGGAACCTGATAATGGCCTTCCCGGTTCAGCTGCTCCATCAGCCCCTTTACGAGCTCCGCGTCGCCGCTGAGCAGGTACAGCAGCCTTTCCAGGTTGCTGGATACCAGGATATCCATGGAGGGGGAGATGGTCAGGTGGAACGTGCGCCGCCGGTCATAGCAGCCCGTACGCAGGAAGTCGGTCAGCACGTTATTGGCGTTGGAGGCGCAGATCAGCCGTCCCACCGGCAGTCCCATCTGCCGGGCAATGAAGCCCGCCAGGATATCGCCGAAGTTGCCCGTGGGCACGCAGTAATCCACCTTGTCGCCCAGGGCGATGCGGCCGCTTTCCAGCATCTCCTTGTAGGCGGTAAAGTAGTATACCACCTGGGGCGCCAGGCGGCCGATGTTGATGGAATTGGCGGAGGACAGGCGGATGGCATGGCCCTGCAGCAGATCCTGCTGCCGCACCTGGCTGAAGATCTGCTTTACGCCGGTCTGGGCATCGTCAAAATTGCCGCGCACAGCGCATACGCAAACGTTTTTGCCTTCCTGGGTCAGCATCTGCGCCTTCTGCACGGCGCTGACGCCGTTCTCCGGGTAAAAGACGATGATCCGGGTGCCGGGCACGTCGCAGAAGCCCTTCAGCGCAGCCTTGCCGGTATCGCCGCTGGTGGCGGTCAGGATCAGGATCTCGTCCTCCACGCCGCATTTCTTGGCACTGGCGCGCATCAGATGGGGCAGAAGACTCAGCGCCACGTCCTTGAAGGCGCTGGTGGGCCCGCGGAACAGCTCCAGCACCGTATCCTCGCCCACCGGCACCGCCGGGGTCAGATCATCGGTCTCAAACTTGCCGGTATAGGCCGCCTGGACCAGCGCCAGCATCTCCTCCCGGCTGAAGTCCGGCAGCAGGCACCGCAGGATCTCCGCCGCCATGGGCAGCATATCCATTTTGAGCAGATCCTCATAGCGGATATCGCTCTGCTGGAAGTCCGGCAGAGTATACAGGCCGCCATCCGGGGCGATCCCCTGCAGCACGGCCTGGGCGGGTTGGGCGGTCAACGCGTTTGACCGGGTGCTCTGATAGCTTTTCTGATTCATTTTCATATCAAAAACCACAAATCGTAAAATTTTTCAACGCAAAATATTGCGTTTTTTCATAGAATATGATATTTTGCATTCATTGGATTGTCAAGCATTTTCTTTCCTTTTCAAAGAAATTGAAGGGAGTGGATTTTGTGAAGATCGGCTTGATGGGCTACGGCACGGTGGGAAGCGCTTTTTACACCCTGGCGCAGGAGCATGCGGATACGCAGATCGCGGCGCTGCTGGATCTGAAAACGCATCCGGAGGTCGCCTGCCGCCAGACAAGCGATTATCGTTCCATCATAGAGGATCAGAGTATCGATACTGTGGTGGAGCTGATCGGCGGGCTGCATCCCGCTTACGAGTTTGTCACCGCGGCGCTCAAGGCAGGCAAGCACGTGGTCACCGCCAACAAGCAGCTGGTGTGCGCCTGCTATGACGAGCTGATCGCCCTGGCGGAGGAGAACGGCGTATCGCTTCGCTGCACGGCGGCGGCGGGCGGCGGCATTCCCTGGCTGCACAGCCTGGCGCGGCTTTCCCGCTGCGACAGGATCACCGCCGTTTCCGGCATCATGAACGGCACCACCAATTATATCCTCAGCGCCATGACCGAGCAGGAAACGGAGTATGCCGATAACCTGCGGGAAGCCCAGCGCCTGGGGTATGCGGAGGCCGATCCCACGGCGGATGTGGAGGGCTACGACGCCTGCCGCAAGCTGGTGCTTTCGGCCAATATCGCCTTTGGCGTTTCCATCCGGGAGGCGGAGGTGCCCTGCTTTGGCATCTCCGGCATCACCGCCCAGGATGTGGCGGCCTTCAAGCGCCTGGGCCTGGTATGCAAGCTGATCGCCCATGCGTCGCTGCGGGAGGGCCGCGTATCGGCCTGCGTGGAGCCCATGCTGTTCCCGGTCAGCGGGCAGATGGCGCATATCAGCGGGCCGGATAACCTGATCAGCCTAAAGGCGGAGCGCGTGGGCGCGCAGAGCTTTGCCGGCGCGGGCGCGGGCGGCTTTGCCACGGCCAGCAATGTGCTGGCGGACTGCATGGAGATCGCCCGCGGCTGCGAGACCTTCTATACATCGCTGCGCACGCCGGCCGCGGTGGATAACGCCGCCCTGGAGCAGCGCTATTACATCCGTACCGAGGCAGGCGCGCAGTCCATGCGCCTTACGGTGAACGCCGCCCACGCGATGGCGGCGGAATACAAAAACAAACAGCAGCCCTTCTTCATGGCCGCTGTGGCGGAGGAATAAACGATGCTCAAAGTATTAAAGTTCGGCGGCTCCTCTCTGGCGGACGCCAAGCAGTTCGCCAAAGTGCGCAGGATCGTGGAGAGCGATCCCGACCGCCGGGTGGTGGTGGTATCCGCCCCCGGCAAGCGCAGCAAAGAGGATCATAAGGTGACCGACCTGCTGTACCTGTGCGCCGCGCACATCGAATACGGCGTCTCCTGCGAGAAGATCTTCCAGATGATCCGCGATCGGTACAACGGCATCCGCAAGGACTGCGGCCTGAATACCGATATCGATAAGGATTTTGATCAGATCTGGGTGCACATGCAGCACGGCATGGCGCGCGAGGAGCTGGCCTCCCGGGGCGAGTATCTTTCCGCCCGGCTGATGGCCGATTATCTTGGGTTTGATTTCCTGGACGCCGCGCTGTGGCTCAAATTCAAGTTTGACGGTACCGTGGATAAGGAAGCCACCTATACGGCGCTGCGCAGGGCTGCCGAAGGCCGCCGCGTGGTGATCCCGGGCTTCTATGGGGCCATGCCAGACGGACGCATCCGTACCCTGACCCGGGGCGGCAGCGATATCACCGGCGCGCTGGCGGCGGCGGCACTGGATGCCGATCTGTACGAAAACTGGACCGACGTTTCGGGCATCCTGATGGCCGATCCCACCATCGTAAGGGATCCCGCGCCCATCCGCCATATCACCTATAACGAACTGCGGGAGCTGAGCTATATCGGCGCCAAGGTGCTCCACGAGGGCACGGTGTTCCCGGTGCGGGAGAAGAACATCCCGCTGAATATCCGCAATACCAATGCGCCTGATCATCCCGGCACCCTGATCATGGAAAACATTCAGGATGAGGAGGACGATACCAGCCTGATCACCGGCATCGCCGGCAAAAAGGGCTATCTGGTGGTCACGGTGGCCAAGACCGGCATGTCCTCCGAATCTGGCGTGCTGCTCAGGCTGCTGGAGATCGTGGAAAATCATGGCGTCAACGTGGAATATATCCCCAGTGGAATAGACATCATATCCTTGGTGATGTCCGAGGAGAAGGCGCAGCCCTGCCTGTACGCCATGCTGGGGGAGATGCAGAAGGCCATTCAGCCCGACAGCATCAAGGTGACCGAGCATATGGCCATCGTAGCCGCCGTCGGCCGCCGCATGGCGTCCCGGCCCGGCGTTTCGGGCAAGATCTTTGCCACCCTGGGTGAGAACGGCGTCAATATCCGCATGATCACCCAGGGCCCGGAGGAACTGAACATCATCGTGGGCGTGGAGGAAAAGGACTTTGAACAGGCCATCCGCGTGCTGTACAATACATTTATGAAGGAGAAAAAACATGAAACGGTATAATATAGGCATTCTGGGCGCCACGGGCGCCGTGGGCCGCGAGATGATGAAGGTGCTGGAGGAGCGCAATTTCCCCATCGACGAGCTGCGCCTGCTGGCCAGCGCCCGCAGCGCGGGAAAGCAGCTGGCTTACCGCGGAGAGGGCATAACGATCCAGGAAGCGGAGGAGGATGCCTTTAAGGGCCTTGATATCGTGCTGGGCGCGGCTGAAAACGATATCGCCAAGCGCTTTGCGCCGGCCATCAAGGCCGCCGGCGCGGTATTCGTGGATAACTCCAGCGCTTTCCGCCTGAATCCTGATGTGCCCCTGGTGGTGCCGGAGATCAATCCGGAGGATGTTAAGCTGCATCAAGGCATCATTGCCAACCCCAACTGCACCACGATCATCTCCCTGGTGGCCATCAACGGCCTGCGCAAAGCCTCGTCCATCGAGAGCATCGTCGCCTCCTCCTACCAGGCGGTGAGCGGCGCGGGCGCGGCTGGCCTGGCGGAGCTGGAGCAGCAGCTGCGCGCCATGGCCCAGGGCGAGCCCATCACTGCCAGCGCCTTCCCGTATCAGATCGCCTGCAACGTGATCCCGCAGATCGGCGGCGAAGCCTTTAACGGCTATACCTCCGAGGAGATGAAGCTGCAAAACGAGGGCCGCAAGATCATGCACCTGCCGGAGATGCGGGTGAGCTGCACCTGCGTCCGTGTGCCGGTGATGCGCAGCCACAGCGTCTCCCTGCTGGTGCGCACCAAGGAGAAGATCACCGTGGAGCAGGCCCGGCAGCTGATCGCCGACGCCCCGGGCTGCAAGCTGGTGGACGACCTGGCCAACCGCGTTTATCCCATGCCGCTGGATACCAGCGATCAGGACCTGGTATACGTGGGCCGCATCCGCGATGATTTGATCAGCGATAATGGCCTCAATATCTGGTGCTGCGGCGATCAGATCCGCAAGGGCGCCGCCACCAACGCCATCCAGATCGCTGCGAGCCGGTAAAATCGTATTTCTTCCTTGCATCCCGCTGCGCTTTGTGGTATGATAACACGTGGATTGCGTGTGTGCCATACGCAGCGGGATGCAGGCGTTGCTTCTTCTGCGCAGGCTCAACCGCATTCCGCGCTGGGGTTGAACCACGGCAAAGGCAACCGCTCCCGGCTGCGCGGTTCCGCTGAAAAGCTCAAACGGCGCGGAAGCCAAGGCGTGTGCTTGCGGCGCGGATCAATCGCCGCTACCCACCTCGCAGCCCCGTTTTCTCCTCGATCCATTGGATCGATTTGCCTCGAAAGCCCTTTTCACCACCGTCTTTCGCGCCCCTGGTCCCGTACCTCAGCAGGATAGAGGGTCCGCCTCCTAATAAGAAGTCGGACTGCCGCCTGAATTGAGCGACCGGATAGCAAGATTCCTCCTGATTTC
>CADAHU010000111.1 GCA_902787835.1 uncultured Eubacteriales bacterium | reverse complement strand
ATCGGCTATCGGGAGAACGAGTGGCTGCGCATGACCTGCCAGAGCTTTGTGGGCGTGTTTTCCACCATGACGCTGTATCTGCCCCGGTGGCGCTATGGGCTGTATTACGCGGTGCTCTGGCTGGGCATCCTGATGTATATGGCCGCCCTCCGGCGGGAAAGGCTGGAATGGCGGGACCGCCTGCTGATGCGCTGCGCCCTGGTGGCCGGCGCCGTGACATTTGGATTGTCCCTGGCTGCTTCCTACCTGCGGGATTACGAGCCCCAGGGGCGGTATGTGATCACCCTGGCGCTGCTCTTTGGCCTGCTGCTGGCCTATGGCGCGGACCGGCTGGAGCTGCGCGCCGCGGGGGAGGAAAAGCCGCTGCCCGCGGCGCCGGCGCTGATCCTTCTGTGGACCGTGATGTTCGCCCATTCCTTCCTGCTGACCATGACCCAAATGTTTGCATAAACGATTATATAAAGGAGGCATCCCCATGACCTACATCCCCGCATCCGATCGCTACGACCGCATGGAGTACCGCCGCTGCGGCGCCAGCGGGCTCAAGCTGCCCGCCATCTCCCTGGGCATGTGGCACAACTTTGGCGATATCACGCCCTACGGCACCCAGCAGAGCATCCTGCGCACCGCCTTTGACTGCGGCATCACCCATTTTGACCTGGCCAACAACTACGGCCCGCCCGCCGGCGAGGCGGAGCGCAACTTTGGCCGCCATTACCGCCAGGATTGGCACACCCACCGGGACGAGCTGATCCTGTCCACCAAGGCGGGCTATGGCATGTGGGAAGGCCCCTACGGCGATTGGGGCAGCCGCAAATACCTGATCGCCAGCCTGGATCAGAGCCTGAAGCGCATGGGCGTGGAGTATGTGGATATCTTCTACCATCATCGCCCCGATCCCGAAACGCCGCTGGAGGAGACCATGGGCGCGCTGGATCATATCGTGCGCAGCGGCAAGGCGCTGTACGTGGGCATCTCCAACTATAAGCCGGAGGACGCGCGCAAGGCCATCCGCCTGCTCAAGGAGATGGGCACCCCCTGCCTGCTCCACCAGCCCAGCTACAATATGTTCAACCGCTGGATCGAGGACGGCCTCACCGATGTGCTCCGGGAGGAGCAGGTGGGTTGCATCTGCTTCCAGCCCCTGGCCGGCGGCCTGCTCACCGACCGCTACCTGAACGGCATCCCCGCCGATTCCCGGGCGGCCCATGATCCGCGCTTCCTGCGGCCCGACGCCATCACGGAGGATAAGCTGGTCAAGATCCGCGCCCTCAACGATATCGCCGCCGCCCGCGGTCAGAAGCTCAGCCAGATGGCGCTGCAGTGGGTGCTGCGCGATCGGGTGGTGACCTCCGCCCTGATCGGCGCCAGCCGTCCCCAGCAGGTCATCGATAACGTGGGCGCTGTGCAGGGCCCGGCCTTTACCGATGCGGAGCTGGCCGCCATCGAAGCCGCGCTGCGCCTCTGATATGGCTGCCCGGGACCGACGCCGCCTGCTGCGCGCGCTGCTGCTGCTGGCCATCCTGGCTGTGGCGGGGATGATCTTCCTCTTCTCCGCCCAGTCCGGCGCGAAATCCAAGGAGACCAGCGACCGGGTGACCGACGCCGCCCTGAGCATCGTGGTGCGCGGCTACAAAAGGATGACCGAGAGCCAGCGGCTGCCCTACCGCAAAAGCGCCGGGCTGATCATCCGCAAGGCCGCGCATTTTTCGGAGTTCGCCCTGCTCTCCGCCCTGCTGGCGCTCTATATCGATACCAGCCCCCGGCGGCGCGGGCTCCGGCTTTCGCTGCCGCTTTCCTGGCTGCTGGCCACGCTGTACGCATGCACCGATGAAA
Organism: uncultured Eubacteriales bacterium; assembly: GCA_902787835.1. GTDB lineage: Bacteria > Bacillota > Clostridia > Christensenellales > Aristaeellaceae > SFMI01. The sequence continues at coordinate 5,215 of CADAHU010000111.1, read as the reverse complement.
TCCATCAGCAATACGTCAGCGGACGCGGCCCCGCCCTGCTGGACGTGGGCATTGACAGCCTGGGCGCCGTTTGCGGCGCGCTGATCGCCCTGGCCCTCCTGGCATGGGCGCGGCGAAGAAAAAGAGCATGACCCGATCCCCTGCGTGATTGGCGCTTTTGACGCCGATCACTTTTTTATTGCGGAAAAACAGCCGTATTTCTGTACTTTTTTTGACTTCTCTTTGGGTCTATGCTATACTGAAGCGGATCGATACAACGCCGGGAGGAGATATACCATGGGGGTCAGCATCCAGGTTCAGTCCGTCATATACAACAACGATAAAAAAGATCTGATCAAGGCCATTTCCTGCGCGGCCAACGCCGCCCGGGTGGAGCGCGGGGCGCAGTGCGCGGTCAGCCGGTACAGCTGCCGCTACGGGGATGCGTCGGAAACGCCGGTGTTCACCCCGGAGGAGGTGGAGGAGATCCGGCGGCAGTTTGCCGACACGCTGGATTTTGAATATACCTTTTTCGGCTTCAACAGCGGCTCCGCCCGGGGCGAAAACCTGCTGGGGCTGGACAGCGACGCCGATTATCTGGTGATCATGAACCCCGACGTGCTGATGCAGGGGCGGTTCTTTATCGAGATGCTGCAGCCCTTTGCCCAGGCGGATGTGGGCATCGTGGAGGCGCGGCAGACCCCGGTGGAGCACCCCAAGGAATACAACATCCAGACCATGGAGACCGAGTGGGCCACGGGCGCGTGCTTTATGATCCACTCCGCGCTGTTCCGCCAGCTGAAGGGCTTTGACAGCGATACGTTTTTTATGTACTGTGATGATGTGGATCTTTCCTGGCGGGTGCGGCTGGCCGGGTACAAGATCATCTATCAGCCCCTGGCCCCGGTGTTCCACGCCAAGCGCCTCTCGGCCAAGGGCGCGTGGATGCCCTCGCCCCTGGAGATGCGGGATTCGGCCAAGGCCGCCATGCTGATGGCCCATAAATGGTCCAACCCGGAGTGGCTGGCGCGGCTGCTGGATATCTACCAAAACAGCGGCGTGCCGGAATACCAGGAGGGCGCGCGGCAGTTTTTGCAGCTGCAGGCGGAGGGAAAATTGCCCGCGCCCATCGATCCCGAGCATCGGGTGGCGCGCTTCCTGGAGGGCCTTTACACCGAGCACCGGTTTGCGCTGTGATCAGCAAGGAGCAAGCATATGCAGAACGATAGAATGACCTTTATGGACCAGGCGGAGCAGCTGAAGGAAACGCTGTGCGGCATCCCCGCGGGCACCTGGAACGGGCAGTACATCAGCCAGCTGGATCAAACGATCCGGCGGGATCCAACCTATCAAAAATACCTGCCGGAGATCGAAAAGGAAGCCCCCTTCCGCGGGGAAGGCGCGCCGTTCCTGACCGTTTTGACGCGCACCCAGGGCAGGCGGCCCCAGATGCTGCGGGAGACGCTGCTGACCCTGTGCGGCCAGAGCGACGGCGATTTTGAGGTGCTGCTGGTGGGGCATAAGGTGGACGCGGAGCAGCGCGCCTCCATCGAGGAGATCATCGATGAGCAGCCCGATTGGATGCGGCGGAAGATCCGCTTTATCACCGTGGATACGGGCAACCGCACCGCGCCGCTGAACCTGGGCTTTGCCCGGGCGCGGGGCAGCTATATCGCCATCCTGGATGATGATGATATCGTGTTTGATCATTGGGTGGAGGAGCTGCACCGGGCCGCCGGGGAGCATCCCGGCATGACGCTGCACGCCTATGTGATCGCCCAGGGCTGGAAGGCCGTAAAGACGCCCTCCGGGGAGGCGGCGCCGCGGGCGGCGGAAACGCCGGTCGGCCAGTACTGCAAGGATTTTTCCATGCCGGATCAGCTGTACCTCAACAACTGCCCCACCTGCGGGCTGGCCTTCCCGGCCTACGCCTTCCAACGGCTGGGCGTCGTGTTTGACGAGACGCTGACCACCACGGAGGACTGGGATTTTTTGATGCGCACGGTCTTTTTGACCGGCCTGTGGGATATAAGGGAAACCACGTCCATGTACCGCCTCTGGCGCAACGCCGAGAGCTCCGTTACGGTGCACCGCAAAAAGGAATGGGAAAAGAACCACCGCTACATCCGCGAAAAATTTGCAAACTCCTATATCCTCTTCCCGCCGCAGGCCAACCGGGAGCTGGCCTCCACCGAGACCAGCATATTGGGGCAGCGCGCAAAGATCCAAAAGGAACTGTCCCGCTATTTCTTCTGCTCGCTGTTCTTTGATCTGGGCGAGGGGCTTTCCCTGGAGGATTCCATGGTTGAAGCGGCCATGTTCGAGCAGGAGCGGTTCAAGGTAAAGTTCCCGATCCCGGAGGATTTTGCCGGGGCGAAGGGCATACGCTTTGATCCGGGGGAGAAGGGCTTCCTGATTCTGAAGGACGTGAAGGTCACCCTGGAGCTGGAAAGCGGGGAAAAGCGCGTGCTGACCCTGGGCGATGGCGGCGTCCACAACGGCTACAGCTTTGCCGAGGGGCTGCTGTTTGTATGGCGTGATCCCTGGGTGATGTGGCCCTGCGATATCCCCGCGGGGCTGGAGACGGTCACCGTCACCGGCGCGATCAACGATGATTTGAGCCTTCAGGATCTGAAGATCCTGCGGGGGATCATCCCGCGGCTGGCGCTGCAGAACCTGCGGAACAGGCTGCATGGCAAAAAATGAAAAATGTAACGAAATAATTGATCGTTTCTTCTCTATTTTTTCTCATTTAAGGGGATGAAATATGGGGCTGGATGTGGTATAATATTTATAAACAATCATTAAATCTTACACACAGTACGACCGACATCCCAACAGCACAGCCCGGAAGCCCCGGCTTCTGAACGAGAAAAGTACGAATTGCAAGGAGGGTACAGCCATGAAAAAGATACTATGCCTGGTGCTGGCGCTGGTGCTGACGCTGGCGGGCTGCATCCTGCCGGCCCAGGCGGATACCTATTATGTGTATACCGCCAACGGCGGCAGCCTGAACCTGCGCAGCGAGATCGATAACAGCGTTATCGCCCGCATCCCCTTCGGGACCCGGCTGGAGACCGATGACAACCGGTCCACCGAGACTGCCGCCTACGTGACCTACGGCAGCAAATCCGGCTTCGTCAAATGGGAATTTCTGGTAAGCGAGATGCCCGGCAGCCAAAGCAATTACCAGCCCGCGCCCAATACCGGCAATTCCCAGATCGCAACCCTGCCCACCGCCGGCGACGGCGAGATCACCGTGCAGGCCATCGGCGCCTCTGTGCAGTACAGCCAGGGCGGCGCGGGCTACGGCGGCAGGTACAGCGCCATATCCTACGATACCCCGGTGGAGCTGCTGATCACCGCCGACCGCACTCCGGATTACTGGGTGATCGACGGCGTGCGCTACGATTTTGAGCCCACCGTGCCCAAGAGCTTTACCCTGCAGAACGCCTGGGATACCGTCATCGTGGAGGCGGTGCCCAAGGGCGCGGCCAGCCGCACGCTGATGAGCCCCGATGATATCCAGGCCTTCCGCACCGGCGATCAGCTGATCGTGCAGGCCATCCACGCCAAGCTGTGCCACGTGAACCGCAATAATTACGGCGCTGGCGGCTGGCTGGATTGGTTCGATTTTACCGGCGATTACATCAACCGCGCCACCAACCAGTGGGAGCAGGGCGGCCAGGTGACCACCCGCATCCGCGCCACCATCCCCAAAGGGAAGAAGATCAGCTACTGGAAATTCGATGATATGTACATCGATTTCAATACCAACGTGACCCAGTTCCTGGTGCGCACGCTGAACGTGTCCAAGGTGTACGAGCCGGTGTTTAACGGCAGGATCAGCGGCGCCACCGCGGCCCCGCAGAAGGCCACCAATAAGCCGGCGGTGAGCGCGCCCACGGCCGCGCCGAACGTCAATGATCCCACGAGGAATCCCTTCACCAGGACGTTGGCCCCGGCTGCCACGCCCACGCCTGCTCTCAGCGTTCCCACCGTGAACCGTACACGCACGCCGTTCAAGACGCGCAGACCGTCTGCCACTGCCACGCCCGCGCCGACGATCTTCCGGATGACGATAAGGCCGGATTACTTTACGGAGACCACCCCCGTGCCGACGATCTTCAGGAGACCAGGCATCCCGATCGACACAGCCACGCCGCGACTTGTCGTCATGACCTTTAATCCCGGCGGTTCGATTGATCCCAGTGTGCTTTTGGATATTACCCGCTTCAATCCCTGACGCTCCATCCCTTTTCCAATAAACGAAGGAGGATTACAGAATGAAAAAGCTTATTATCCTGATCCTGTCCCTGCTGCTGGCCTGCGTCATGACCTGCGCGCTGGCCGAGGAGGCTGCGCTCACCGGCACCTGGTATCTGGTGGAAGCCCATGCGGGCGAGACTGTTATGAATCCTGCCGCCATGGGCATGAACCTGACCATTACGCTGAACGAGGACGGCACCGTGCAGACCACCACCGGCCAGGGGGATACCACCATGGAAAAGACCGGCGTATGGGTGCTTACTGATGACGGCATTTCCGTCACCGTGGAGGACGAAACCGAGGAGTTTGCCTATGCGGACGGCTATCTGACGGCTGATCTGGGCGGCGTCATGGGCTACTTCAGCCAGGAAGAGCCTGTCGCCGAGGAGGTAACGCTGCCTGCTGCCATCGCCGCGGAGAGCGAGGAGCAGTTCCTGGGCACCTGGAACGCGGATTCCGTATTGCTTGGGGATACGCTGCTGCCCGCTGCCGCGATGGGAGAGACCGGTTACTATGTGATCGAGCCCGGCAAAGCCACCGAGTACAGCATGGAGGAGGGCCAGGAAGAGCCCAACGTGAGCGAGTATACCACGGAACTCCAGGAAGGCGCGCTGGTGCTGAGCAAGCCCAACCCCCTCTATCCCGCCTTTGGCGATGAGTTTGATACGGTCGTTTGCCGCCTGTACGATAACGGCCAGATCTCCCTGGAGCAGAGCCTGGGCGAATCGCTGATCGTGTTCTATCTCACCAAGGCCGAATAACCGCAATTCCTTCATTTCATCAGCCGCCCCTTGCTTCCAGCAAAAGCAAGGGGCGGCTTTTATGGTGGACGGACAGCGGCGCATGAAGAAAAGTAGAATATCCGTAAATTGGAATTTGGCGGGGAGGGGAGTACGAACGGGGGCGTTCCTTTCTGCCGCCCAGAAAGGAACCGAAAGAGGCTGCGTTTGTCGCCGCTGCTGTTGCG
>CADAHU010000110.1 GCA_902787835.1 uncultured Eubacteriales bacterium | reverse complement strand
CTGTGCAAAGAAAGCCTGCGTTTGTCGCCGTAAAAGCTGCAAACGCAAAGAGAAACAAAACCGCTGTCCACCGCTCCCGGGCAGGCAGCTTCGCTGCCGCCCTGTGCGCAAAGCGCACAGGGAAAAGCCAGAAAATTACCGAAAAACAAGCTCGCTTGTTTTATCGGAAATTTTCTGGCTTTTCTTATGCCCGAGAGCTCTCTTTGTGCCTTTCAAGTTTCAAGCGGAAGTAAGTTTGGTTTTCTCCGTTTGCTCCATCGCCCGTTGGGATTCCAAAGGGATGAAATCCCTTTGGCGCAGGGCTCGAAGCGCCCGGAAAAGCATCCCGAGGGGCCCGCAGCGCCCGAAAAATGCCACCGTGTGGCATTTTTGCGAGGGCGGGTCGGCAGACCCCGGACTGGTTTTCAGCTGAGAGCGGACCGGAAGGCCCCGGGACTTAGGGCCGCGGAGGCCCTAACGTTTCCCTTTTACCAATTTCAGTTTGATGATGAATTATCATTAGATATTAATATCACAGCAGGATGCACAGCACGCCGCCGTCGCCCTCGTTGAGGATCCTGGTCAGGGCGGCGCGTACCTTATCCTGGGCTTCCGGGGGCATGCGGGTCAGCTTGGCCGCCAGCCCCTCCTTGATCAGGCTCTCCAGGCTGCGGCCGAAGAAGTTGGTCTGCAGCAGCGCGTCTTCATCCTGCTCCCAGGCCTGGCGCAGGGTGGCGGCAAAATCATCGGTCTGCTCCTGGGTGCCCAGCACAGGCGATACCTCGGTTTCGATATCGGAGCGGATCAGGTGCAGGGCCGGGGCCTTGGCCCGCATGCGGATGGCGTAGCGACCGCCCTGGCGGCTGACCTCCGGCTCATACAGCTCCACATCGCTCATGGTGGGCGTCACCAGGCCGTAGCCGGTCTCGTTGGCCTCGTGCAGAGCGTTGGCGATGCGATCATACTCCTTCTTGGCGGAAACCAGCTCCTTCAGCAGCCGCAGCAGGTGTCCATCGCTCTCGATCTCCGTGCCGCACTGCTCGCTGAGCACGCGGTTGAACAGCCCCTCCCGCAGGGGCAGGCTGAACCGGGCGCTGCCCTCGCCGTACTGCGTCTCCAGCAGCTGGGGCTCCCCCACGTACTCGGAATCGGCAAAGGCCGCGGCGGCCCGGCGCGCGTCGCATACCCGGCCCACCGGCTCTCCGGCGGCGCGCACCCGCTCCACCAGATGGCGGGTCAGCCAGTGCCCATCCTCCAGCGCCGCCGCCCACTCCGGCACCTGGAAGCGCAGCTCCCGGAGCGGGAAGGCGGAAAGCACGCCCTGCAGCACGCCCTGGGCGTCGGCGGCGGTCATCTCCTTGGCCGAAAGCAGGGTGACCGGCACATCGTATTTTTCGCCGAGGGCGTCGCGCAGCTGCTGGGCCTCCCGGGCCGTGGGATCGGCGGAATTGAGCACCACCGCAAAGGGCTTGCCCAGGGCCTTCAGTTCCCGGATCACCTGCTCCTCCGCGGGCACGTAGGCGGCCCGGGGCAGATCGGCCACCGTGCCGTCGGTGGTCACCACGATGCCCACGGTGGCGTGATCGCTGATCACCCGGCGGGTGCCCAGCTCCGCCGCCTCCTCAAAGGGCAGCTCCTTTTCCGACCAGGGCGTCGCCACCATCCGTGCTGTACCGCCCTCCTCCGCGCCCAGCGCCCCGCGGATCAGATAGCCCACCGAATCCACCATGCGCACCCGCAGCGCCGCGTGATCGGGCAGCTGCACCACCGCCGCGCCCTCGGAGGGCACAAACCGGGGCTGGGTGGTCATGATCTCCCGGCCGGAGGCGCTCTGGGGCAGCTCATCCACAATGCGGTCCCTGCGGGGGCCGGGCGGGATCAGCGGCAGCACCAGCCCGTTCATAAACCCGGTAATGAAGGTACTTTTGCCCGCGCGCACCGGCCCCACCACGCCGATATACATCTCTCCCTGGGTACGCTCCGCCATATCCCGATAAAGGGGCCAGGTGGCCCGCGTTTCCGTCTCTGCCATGCCGCATCCTCCTTGCTTGCCGTTGCTGAAACACATTATGCGGCAAAATGAAAAAACATGCCTGCAGCCCCTTGCATTGCGCCGGGAATCGGAGTATGCTGAAATTGTATCGACTTAAAAGGAGGCATCCATGCGCGCTTCACGATCGATCAACATGACCGAAGGGCCCATCGCGCGGCAGCTTATTTCCTTTGCCGTGCCGATGCTGATCGGCCTGATCTTTCAGCAGCTGTACAACACGGTGGATACCATCGTGGTGGGCAATTTTGTAAGCGCCCAGGCGCTGGCCGCCGTGGGCACCACCGGCCCTTTGATCAACACGCTGCTGGGCTTTTTTAACGGCTTTTCCGCCGGCGCCACGGTGGTGATCGCCCGGGCCTTCGGCGCCCGGAACCTCAAGGACGTGCAGGACGCCGTGCACACCACCATCACCATGACGCTGATCCTGGCGGCGGTGATCACCCTGGCCGGGCTGCTGCTCACGCCCCTGCTGCTGCGGCTGATGCGCGCGCCGGAGGATATGCTGCCGGAGGCCACCACCTACCTGCGCATCTATTTTATGGGCATTTCCGGCCTGATGCTGTACAACATGGGCGCGGGCATCCTGCGCGCCGTGGGCGACAGCCGCCGCCCGCTGTACTTTTTGATCTTTTCCGCCATCGTAAACACCGTGGGCGATCTGCTGCTGGTGCTGGTGTTCCATCTGGGCGTGGCCGGCGTGGCCTACGCCACCATCCTGGCCCAGGGGCTCAGCGCCGTGCTGGTGATGTACGTGCTGATGCGGGATGAGGGCATCTACCGCCTGAGCCCCAAAAAGCTGCGCATCCACGGCAGAACGCTTAAAAAGATCATCGCCATCGGCCTGCCCACCGCCCTGCAGAGCGCCATCACCTCCTTCAGCAACGTGTTTGTGCAATCCTACATCAACGTGTTTGGCTCCTCCTGCGCCGCGGGCTGGAGCATATACGGCAAGCTGGATCAGTTTGCCCTGCTGCCGCTGCAGTCCATCAGCATGGCCAGCGCCACCTTTGTGGGCCAAAACCTGGGGGCGCTCAACATCCCCCGGGCCAAGCGCGGCATCCGTACGGCGCTGCTCATAGGCATGGGCTGCACGGCGGTGCTGATGGCCCCGCTGATGATCTTCTCCCGGCCTCTTCTGAGCCTGTTCAACCAGCAGCCCGAGGTGCTGCGCTATGGCCAGCTCTTTGTGCTGTGGATATCGCCCTTCTATCTCTTTGCCTGCGTGAACGATATCCTGGGCGGCGCGCTGCGCGGCGCGGGCGAGGCCACCCCCACCATGATCTGCATGCTGATGAGCTTTGTGGTGATCCGGCAGATCTACCTGTACGTCATGTCCTCCCTGACCAGCAGCGCCCTGCTCACCGGCCTGGGCTATCCCCTGGGCTGGATATTGTGCAGCATATCGCTGGCGCTGTGCTACCGGCTGATCCCCTGGGAAAAGAAGCAGCAGGCCCGCCAGCAGAGCTGAGCGCATTTTGCCGCTTTTCATTTGCCGGCGCGCGTGGTATACTATATAAGGAAATTTTTACCTTGGAAGGAGTATTTTATTTTGGGAACCGCTAAATTTGCCGTGTTCGTGGATTTGGAGAACTGCGGCGCAAAGGTGGATACGCTGACCAATATTTTGGAGAAGGTCAAGATCCGCGGAGATATCCTGCTGGGGAAGGTGTACGGCTATACCGACCGCTTCAGCGATCTGAAAGAGATTTTGTTATCCAACACCTTTACCGTCGTCCCCTCGCTGCGCTACGGCGCGGCGCAGAAGAACAACGCCGATATCATGCTGGTGATCGACGCGCTGACCACCGCCTATTCCAACCCGCTGATCGACAGCTTCTGCATCGTATCGGGCGACAGCGATTATGTGCCCCTGGTGGGCAAGCTCAAGGGCATGGGAAAATTTGTGCTGGGCATCAGCCGCAGCGAGGCCGCCAGCAGCATATTCATCAACGCCTGCAACGAGTTTCAGTTTTTGGAGAGCGTAGCCGTTACGCCCCGCCGTCCCGCCCGCAGCAAGGGGAAGAAAGCGCCCCTGGAGGATGATACCGCCGATGAGGAAGCGCTGTGCAAGCTGATCGAGGGCATCCTGGACGAGGCCGAGGAGGACGAGATGTACGCCAGCGAGCTGAAGGGCGTGCTATTGCGCCTGCGCCCGCAGTTCAACGAGAAGAACTACGGCTGCGGCACCTTCGGCAAGCTGCTGAGCAAGCTGAGCGGCAAGTACGGCACCTTCCGCATGCGCAACGACAGCTACAACGTGATGGTCTCCCTGACCCCGGACGCCAGCGCCGGCAGCACCGGCGACAGCCAGCCCCTGAACCGCGATACCTGGCGCGCGGCCTTCGCCGCCCAGCTGCAGCGGTACAAGGACGACGGTTTCGAGCGCATCAACCCCTCCATCCTCAAGGCCGATATCACCAGCGTTTATCCCGATTTCAGCGAAAAGAGCATCGGCTTCCGCCGTTTCAGCGACGTGCTCAAGCAGATGGAAAAGGACGGCATGCTGGCGCTGGAGCTGGATGGGCAGAAGAACATGCTGATCAAAATGCTGTGATCCCGGGAGGCCCCATGGATATCACCCTCAAAACCGCCCTGCGCGATCTGCTGGCCGCCTATCCCCGCGCCGCCCGCATCCTCCGCGAGTTTGGCATGCAGTGCGTGGGCTGCTCCAGCCTGTCCGCCGAAACGCTGGAGCAGGCCTGCGCCGTCCATCATATCAACGCGGACGAGCTGCTCTATCAGCTGTGGGAATACGCAGCCGAAGTGGATCCGGACTGAAAAACGCAAGCCTTTCCCCCGCCCGGCGGTGGGGAAGGCTTTTTATCAGCCGGAAAGCATAAAATAAAAAATTCCAAGCAAGGAGAAGAACGCATGAAACGCATCGTTCTCACCGGCGGCGGCACCGCCGGACACGTGACCCCGCATCTGGCCCTGCTGCCCCATCTGCTGGCGGCGGGCTACGACGTGCACTACATCGGCACCGAAGACGGCATCGAGCACGGCATGATCGCCAAGCTGGACGGCGTCACCTATCATGCCGTCAAATCGGGCAAGCTGCGCCGGTATTTTGACTGGAAAAACTTTACCGATCCCTTCCGGGTGATCGCGGGCGCCTTCCAGAGCGCCCACCTGATGCGCAAGCTGAAGCCCGACGTGTGCTTCTCCAAGGGCGGCTTCGTATCGGTGCCGGTGGTGATCGGCGCGTGGCTGAACCGCGTGCCCACCCTGTGCCATGAGAGCGACCTGACCCCGGGCCTGGCCAACAAAATCTGCGCGAAGTTTGCCAAGCGGATCGCCACCACTTTCCCGGAATGCGCCGAGGCGCTGGGCAGCAAGGCGGTCTTTACCGGCACGCCCCTGCGGCCCGAGCTGTTCAGCGGAAGCCGGGAGAAGGGCCTGGCCATGGCGGGCTTCACGCCGGATAAGCCGGTGCTGCTGATGATGGGCGGCAGCCTGGGCGCGCAGAGCGTCAACAAGGCGCTGCGGGAATCGCTGCCCGCCCTGCTGCCCCATATGCAGGTGCTGCATATCTGCGGCAAAAAGAACCTGGACGAAAGCCTGCAGGGGCTTGCAGGCTACTGGCAGGCGGAGTTTCTCTCCGATGATCTTCCCGACGCCATGGCGGCGGCGGATCTGATCCTGAGCCGCGCCGGCTCCAACGCCCTGTGCGAGTTCCAGGCCCTGGGCAAGCCCATGCTGCTGATCCCCTATCCCAAGGGCGCCAGCCGGGGCGACCAGATCCTCAACGCCGCGTCCTTTGAAAAGCGCGGCCTGGCCCGGGTGATGGATCAGCAGGATATGACCGCCGAGAGCCTGACCCGCGCGCTGCTGGATCTGCTGCATAGCGGCGAGGAGCTTCGCCGCGCCCTGCGGGAGGCCCCGCCCGCCGACGGCACCCAGGCGGTGCTGCGGCTCATCGAGGAAATACAAAAGTAACGGGAGGCACCCATGAATTGTCCCTTTGCCGCCAAGGGCTGCGGCGGCTGCGCCGGGATGGGCGAAAAATACGGCGATCTGCTGCGGGCCAAGGAAGCGGAATTCCGCAGGCTCTTTCCCCAGGCTGCGCCCATCGTGGGGGCGCAGGAGCCGCTGCACTACCGCAACAAGGTGCTGCGCAGCTTCGCCAACGGCAAAACCAGCCTGTACCACGGCATGTACCGGGCGGGCACCCATCAGGTGATCTCCATCGACCGCTGCCAGCTGGAGCATCCAAAGGCCACGGCCATCGCCAACGCTGCGCTGGAGCTCCTGGCCGATATGCGCCTGCCCGCCTATCGGGAGGATTTTCACCGCGGCGTGCTGCGGCATATGCAGGTGCGCCGCGCCCCCTCCAGCGGGGAGGCGCTGGTCACGGTGATCACAGGCGGGGAGGAATTCCCCGGCGGCAGGGAATTTGCCGATAAATTGATGGCGCGCTGCCCGGATGTGAAGGGCGTGATCCACAACATCAATCCCCGGGGCGACAGCGCAGTGATGGGCTATAAAAGCCGCATTCTGGCCGGCAGGGATGAGATCCGGGATACGCTGGGCGGTCTGCAGGTGCTTTTGACCAGCCGCAGCTTTTATCAGGTGAACGCCGCCCAGGCCGAAAAGCTGTACCGCCAGGCCATAAGGCTGGCCGCGCTGACGGACGGGGACCAGGTGCTGGACGCCTACTGCGGCGTGGGGCTCATCGGCATGCTGGCGGCAAAACAGGCCGGCCATGTCACCGGCATCGAGCTGGTGCCGGACGCCATCGCCTGCGCCCGGAAGGCCGCGCGGAAAAACGGCATTGAAAACATCGATTTTCTCTGCGGAGATACCGCAAAAATGCTGGAAAAGGGCGGGCAGCGGCCCTCGGTGATCCTGATGGATCCGCCCCGGGCGGGCTGCTCCGAAGCCTTCCTCCAGGGCGTAATGCGCTGCGCGCCCAATCGCCTGGTATACATCAGCTGCAATCCCCAGACGCTGCGCCGGGACGTCGATCTTCTGCAAAAAGGCGGCTATCACCTGGATTTCGTACAGCCCTTTGATCTTTTCCCCTATACGCCGCACG
>CADAHU010000109.1 GCA_902787835.1 uncultured Eubacteriales bacterium | reverse complement strand
GGTAAAGGGTTACGCGCTTTCTTCTGAGAAGAAAGCTGCAAAGAAGCAGCCGGCGAACCGGGTTGAATGGGCGAACAAACTTGCTTCCGCCAGTTACATTATGGTCGCAAAGAGAGTTCCCGGACAACCAGAACACAGAAAAAATCCAGCAAAACCAAGCTTGCTCGGTTTTGCTGGATTTTTTCTGTGCTCAGCGGTGCGCGAAGCGCACCGCGCGGCCAGCTTCGCTGGCCTTGTTCGGGAACGGTGGTCGGAGTTAAAGCCAGTTGGCGTATAGCCAGCAGCATTTACGGCGACAAACGCAGCCCTCTTCGGTTCCTTCTCGGGCTCCGAGAAGGAACGCCCCCGTAACCCTGCTGGCGGAAACCCCCGCAACAGGAGTGGCGACAAACGCAGCCCTCTTCGGTTCCTTCTCGGGCTCCGAGAAGGAACGCCCCCGTCCGTTATTCCATCTTGAACATCATCTGCAGCTTGGGCTGGGCGCCGGTTTCGGGATCCATGACCAGGTCCAGCACATCCTGCATATAATCGTTCCAGCGGTCTACGATGGGGCTCTGGGCCTGGGTTTTTTCGGCATAGGCGATGCCCTGCTCGCACTCATAGTAGCCAAATACGTCCCGGCCGTCGCTCCAGATGGTATAGTTGCGGATGCCGGCGGATTTGAGCAGCTCCAGCATTTCGGGCCAGATCTCATCGTGACGGCGCTTGTACTCGGCCTGCATGCCGGGCTTGATGCGTCCCTTCCAGGCAAAACGTTCCATGGGGGATCCTCCTTTTTTTCGGATAGATTTGTTAATCGTATTATAGCAGATCAATGGATGCCTATCAAGCGGGCGCGGGCCAGGAACGATAATCAAAAAGAGAATGAACCTGTGCAGTTTCAACCATAAAACAGTGATTTATCACGATTCTATTGACAAGGAAATGTTGAAATTGTATAATAACCGTACCAAATAAGATATAAATTGATTGACAGGTGGAATGCAAAATGGACTATCGCGAAACGGCGGACCGCGTGCTGAACATGCTGAAGCACGCCGACGGAAACGACCCCTCCCGCGGCCATCTGACCATGAACAACTGGGAATGGCCCACGGGCGTGGCGCTGTACGGTATTTATAAGACCTATCAGCAGAGCGGCGATACGGCCATCCTGGATTATCTGACCAGCTGGTATGACGATATGCTGAGCCGGGAGCAGCAGCCGCACCGCAACGTGAACACCGTGGCGCCCGTGCTGACGCTGACCTGCCTGTATCAGGAGACCAAAAACGAGCGGTATCTGCCGGTGATCGAAAGCTGGATCGACTGGGTCATGCAGGAGATGCCCCGCACCGAGTACGGCGGCCTGCAGCACTGCACGGTATGGAACAAGCATTACCAGCAGCTCTGGTGCGATACGCTGTTCATGGTGTGCCTCTTCCTGGCCAAGGCCGGCGTGGCGCTGAACAGGCCGGAATTGATCGAGGAATCGGAATACCAGTTCCTGATGCACATCCGCTACCTGCAGAACAAGGTAAACGGCCTTTTCTATCATGGCTGGAGCTTTGACCGGCGGCATAATTTTGCCAACGCCTTCTGGGCCCGGGGCAACGCCTGGTTCACCGCGGCGGCCATCGAGCTTTATGATATTACCAAGCGTGATAACGCCGCCATGCGGATGATCAAGAGCGCCTGGCAGGATCAGGTGCTGGCCCTGTGGAAATACCAGCGGGTCAACGGCCTGTATACCACGCTGATCGACGTGGAGGAAAGCTACTGCGAGACCAGCGCCACCGCCGCCATCGCCTACGGTGTGCTCAAGGGCGTGCGTATGGGCTGGCTGCCGGAGGAACAGTACCAGGCCATGGGCATGCTCTCCGCCCGGGCGGTGCTGAACCAGATCGACGAGACCGGCGCGGTGCAGGGCGTATCCGGCGGCACCGGCATGGGCCACAGCCTGCAGCATTATAAAGATATCATCGTCACCCCCACGGCCTACGGCCAGGGGCTGACCTTCCTGATGCTGACCGAGCTGATGATCCAGGGCGTGGAATGAATTGGTTTATAATTAGCTTGTTATAAACGCATAAAGGAGGCAGAAAAGTGAGTGTAAGAGCAGCGGATCACCCGGGTATCCAGCCCAAGAAGACCAGCTATTGGGGCAAATTGGGCAAGGATATCCTGAAGAACAAATGGCTGTATATCATGTTGATCCCCGGCGTGATCTACTTCCTGGTGTTCAAGTACCTGCCCATGTGGGGCGTCATCATCGCCTTCGAGGATTATTCCCCCTTCCTGGGCCCCATCAAGAGCGCCTGGAAGGGCCTGTATTGGTTCCAGCGCTTCTTCTCCACCAAAAAGTGGGTGGATTACCTGTCCAATACGCTGATCCTCTCCTTCATGAGCATCATTTTCACCTTCCCCGCGCCCATCATCCTGGCGCTGATGCTCAACGAGATCCGCAGCATCCACTATAAGAAAATCACCCAGACGCTGCTGTACGTGCCGCACTTCATCTCCATCGTGATCGTGGTGTCCATCACCTACGTGATCTTCGGCGCCGGCGGCATCATCTACAAGGTGACCGAGAACCTGCTGGGGCACAGCATCGACTACCTGGGCGATCCCAAGGTATTTCGCTGGATGATCGTGGGCCAGAGCATCTGGAAGGAAACCGGCTGGGGCACCATCATCTTCCTGGCGGCCCTGACCAACGTGGATACCCAGCTGTACGAGGCAGCCATGATCGACGGCGCCAACCGCGCCCAGCGCCTGTGGCACATCACCCTGCCCGCCATCCGCTCCACCATCGTGCTGATGCTGGTGCTGCGCATGGGCAGCGTGCTGGATACCGGCTACGAGCATCTGATCCTGATGTCCAACGCCCTGAACCGCTCGGTCTCCCAGACCCTGGACGTGTTCGTATACCAGAACGGTATCAAGGGCGGCCAATACTCCTACACCACCGCCGTGGGCCTGATGAAGAGCGTGGTATCGGTGATCATGGTGGTATCGGCCAACAAGGTCGCCCATGCCCTGGGCGAAGAAGGTCTGTATTGAGGAGGTGAGCAGCAATGGCAAAAGATAAGAAAGAAATCACTTCGGTGGAGCTTAACGGCAAAACCGTCACCGTGCATGCCGGTCCTGTGGGCGTGTACCGCACCGCGGGCAGCGTAGCCTTCGATATCTTCAATTACCTGGTCATCGGCCTGGTGGCCTTTACCACCGTGCTGCCCATCATCTACATCATCTTTAACTCCTTCGCCACCGAGCTGGAGCTGCAGACCCGCCCGATGTTCCTGATCCCCAATACCTGGTCGGTGGATGCCTACAAGTACATCTTCGCGTCCAGCAAGCTGCTCCGGGCCTTTGGCAACTCCATCTTCATCACCGCCTGCGGCACGGCCATCAACCTGTTCTTCACCGTCACCATGGCCTACCCGCTGAGCAAAAAGTTCCTGCGCGGCCGCAAGGGATTGCTCAACATGGTCATCATCTCCATGTTCTTCTCCGGCGGCATGATCCCCGGCTACATCGTGGTGGCCAGCTGGCTGGGCATGCGCGGCACCTACTGGGCCCTGCTGCTGCCCGGCGCCATCAGCGCGTACAACATGATGATCGTCAAAAACTTCTTCCAGGGCATCCCGCAGGATCTGGAGGAAAGCGCCTCCCTGGATGGCTGCAACGATATGGGCATCCTGTGGAAGATCGTGCTGCCCCTGTCCCTGCCGGTGCTGGCCACCTTCGGCCTGTTCTACGCGGTGGGCCACTGGAACAGCTACTTCGGCGCCATGATCTACCTGACCGATGACAAGATGTACCCCCTGCAGCTGATCCTGCGCAACATCATCGTGACGGCCGAGGCCGCCGCGGGCGATATGAGCCTGATGGACCCCAACTTTGTGGAGCCCCCCAAGGAATCCATCAAGATGGCCGTTATCGTGGTGGCTACCGTGCCCATCATGTGCGTTTATCCCTTCCTGCAGAAGTACTTTGTAAAGGGCGTCATGGTCGGCGCGCTGAAGGGCTAAAAATCATTTTCCCCCTGTGGGGAAATTAAAATGATTTTTAGCAGAGCGCACACAGGGCAAAGGGCGCATGAAGCGCCGTTTGCGACAATGTGTGCGACCGGACAATTATCTGTACGGTTATCGGCGGCCAAGGCCGCTTCGTGATAACAAATAATTAAGGAGGAAGCAACCATGAAGAAACTCGTATCCCTGTTCCTGGCGCTGGTCATGGTTCTGAGCGTGTGCAGCTTTGCCGCCGCCGAGGAAGATATGACCCTGAACATCATGCTGCCCGACTTCTACTCTGACGCCGAGTGGGTGTCCCTGGAAGACGGCAACCCCATCCTGCAGGCCATCTATGAGGCCACCGGCGTGAAGCTGAACATCACCTGGGTTCCCAACTCCGGTTACGGCGAGATGACCTCCCTGACCCTGGCGGATGTCAACAATCTGCCCGAGGTCATGGTCATCCAGGGCCCCCGCGATGCCACCACCATCCAGTCTGCGCGCGCCGGCGCTTTCTGGGATCTGACCGATGCCATCGCCGACGCTGAGAACTATCCCAACCTGGCCGCCGGTGAAGACACCGTCTATGCCAACACCGCCGTTGACGGCCGCATCTATGGTATCTACCGTGCCCGTCCCTATGCCCGCGCCGGTATCTACTACCGCAACGACTACGCCGCCAAGGCTGGCGTCGAGAAGGTTCCCGAGACCGTGCAGGAGTTCAAGGATATGTGCATGGCCATGGCCGGTCTGGGCGAAGCCTACGTCATCAACATGTGCAAGTACGTTGCCGGCACCATCGGCATCATGACCGTTATGAGCGGCGCTCCCTATCAGTATGGCGTGAACGCTGACGGCCAGATCTATCCCGCCTTCGAGGACGTGCACTTCCAGGAAGGCCTGGATTTCCTGCGTGACCTGTATGCCGCCGGCGGCATCGATCCCAACTTCATGACCATTGAATCCGGCAACTGGAACGATCCCGAGCGCGCCACCCCGCCCAAGGCCCTGATGCGCCTGGACTGCCTGGATAACGGCTATCGTTATCAGGAATGGCTGCAGGAGAACGCCGGCGCCTCCAACGTGGCTGGCGAAGAAGTTGTTACCCTGCTGAGCGCCCTGAAGGACGACGAGGGCAACATCCAGATCTGGCCCCAGAACATCGGCGCTTCCGGTGAAATCTGCATCACCAAGGCTGTTTCCGAAGAGAAGCTGCCCGCCGTGCTGAAGTTCCTGGATTGGTGCAACGGCGTTGAAGGCCAGACCCTGCTGAACTGCGGTCTGCAGGATGTCACCTATTGGATCCATGCGGATGGCTGGCGCTACACCTATCCCGAAGGGGAAGAGACCAACAGCGCCCAGTATGCCACCTACACCAACACCGTGCTGCACAGCCTGAACCAGCTGGGCATGAACGTGAACGGCGATCTGACTCCTCCCACCGCCGCCACTCCTCTGCGCGCCTGGTACAGCCAGAACCTGATCGATAACGCCCAGTACGTTATCGCCAACCCCTGCCTGACCTTCGACAGCGAGACCAACACCCTGATGGGCACCACCCTGAACGACGACGTTGAGGCTGCCCAGGTGCAGTATATCGCCGGCAAGATCGATCTGGCGGGCCTGCAGGCTGCTTATGCCGAGTGGCATGATATGGGCGGCGACGACATCCTGGACGAATACCAGGCTGCCTATGACGCTCAGAAGTAATAACTGAACCCCAATACAAATCCCGGGCTGCCGTCTTTGGGCGGCAGCCCCATCCTTCTGCGGAGGCAAAATGAACAAGGTATACTGCTGCTTTCCCGGCGGGAAGCACAAGGCGCTGACCATGAGCTACGATGATGGCCGCACCCAGGACCGCCGCCTGGTGGACATCTTTAACAAGAACGGCATCAAGGGCACCTTTCATCTGAACAGCGGCCTGTTTGGCGATGACCGGCGCATTGATCCCAGCGAGATCAAAACCCTGTATCAGGGCCACGAGGTGGCCTGCCATACCGTGACCCATCCCACCATCGCCCGCTGCCCCCTGCCAGAGGTGGCGCAGGAGGTGATCAATGACCGCATTTTCCTGGAAAAATACGCCGGCATGCCGGTGCGCGGCCTGAGCTATCCCAATGGCTCCCTGAGCCAGGAGATCGAACGGCTGCTGCCCGCCTGCGGCATCCGCTACAGCCGGGTGGTGGGCTCCAGCGACAGCTTTGCCCTGCCCGAGAATCCTTACCGCTGGCAGGCCACCTGCCACCATAACCATCGCCTGCTGGAATTGGGCGAGCAGTTTCTTGGCCTCTTCAAAAAGCAGTACCTCTATCTGATGTACGTGTGGGGCCACAGCTATGAGTTTGATGATAAGAACAACTGGGAGCTGATGGAGGAGTTCTGCCGCATGATGGGCGGCAAGGACGATATCTGGTATTGCACCAACATCCAGTTCCTGGATTGTATGGATGATTATGGCCGCCTGCAGTTTGCGGCGGACAACAGCTTTGTGTATAATCCCAATGCCCGGGATTGCTGGATCGCGGTCAACGATCAGCCCGCCATCCGCATCCCCGCCGGCCAACTGACTGTACTGTGAGGAGGAACACCGCCATGATTGAGTATCGCGATCCCATTACCGGCTATCAGGTGCGCCGCTATACCGACGGCCCGGAGCGCAACAGCAAGCTGTACTTTACCTGCGAGAACTTTTCCACCGACGATAAGTATTTCTTCTTCATGAAGCAGCAGCTGGAGGGCAAGGATGACGGCGGCTGCTACCGCGCCGACGTGGAAACGGGCGAGCTGACCCGCGTTACCGATTACAGCTACCGCGGTTTTGCCACCGACCGGGAAAAGAACATCGGCTATACCTGCAAAAACGAGACCGAAGTGTACGCCGTGGATCTGAACACCAACCAGATGACCAAGATCGGCGATCTGCCGAAGGGCGGCCAGATCACCGGCCATCTGACGGCGGCGGATACCGGCCGCATCGCCTGCAGCTATCACTCCCGGCAAGGAGGCGGAGGTGGTCTACCAGACCGACTACCGCCTGGGCCATGCCCAGATCTGCCCCAGCGACGAAAACCTGATCTTCTACATCCATGAAACCGAGGGCGACGCCTTCCAGCGCACCTGGATGTATGATGTGAAGGAGCGCTATGTGCGCCCCTATTATGTGGAGCATCCCAGCGAGTGGATCACCCACGAGGTGTGGAGCAGCGACGGCACCGAGATGGCGCTGATGAAGCTGGATCCCGCGGGCTTCGTGGATGGCAGCAAGGGCGAGACCCACACCGGCAACATCATCATTGCCGATAAGGACGGCCGTCACTTTGATATCGCAGCCCAGAGCACCCAGCTGCTCCATCCCTGCATCAGCCGGGATCACAAGTGGCTGTGCGCCGACCGCATCAGCTACCTGGGCACCGAGATCCAGGAGGGCGTGGTGCTCTTTGAGCGCGCCACCGGCAAGCAAAAGCTGATCGCCACCACCGGCCATTGCAAGACCGGCGCCGATCACCAGCATCCCTCCTTCAACCGCCGGGGCGATATGATCCTGTTCTCCAACCCCGATGAGAACGGCATCGCCCAGGTGTGCACCATCGACCTCAAACAAGTGATGAAGGACTGGTAAGCCGTTATGCCCACCATTTTTATCATTGGCGATTCCACGGTGGAGGATAACAAGCCGCCCTTCCGCGGCTGGGGCTGGGCCTTGCCGCAGTATGTGCGCGCGGGCGTCACTGTGCGCAACTGCGCCCTCAGCGGGCGCAGCAGCCGCAGCTTCCGGGCGGAGGGCCTGTTTGCGCCGGTGGAGAAGGACCTTGCCGCCGGGGATATGCTGCTGATCCAGTTTGGCCATAACGATGAAAAGGACGACGAGCGGCATACCGATCCCATGACCACCTATCCGGAGCAGCTGTGGCAGTACTGCCGGTTTGCCCTGGATCGGGGCGCGCAGCCCGTGCTGATCACCCCGGTGGCCCGGCGATTCTTTACCGGCGATCACAGCGTGCTGTACACCCATGGGGAGTATCCCGCCGCCATGCGCAGGCTGGCCGCCGAGAAGGGCGTGCCCCTGTGCGATCTGAAGGCCGACAGCCGGGCGCTGTACCTGGCGCTGGGGGAGGAGAAGACCGCGGAGCTCTTCGTGCGCATCGCCCCCGGCGAGAACCCGGATTTCCCCGACGGCCACGATGACAAGACCCACTTTAACGCCTATGGCGCGCAGGAAATCTGCAAGCTGGTGGTAAAAGAGCTCAAGCAATATCCGGAATGCGCAAAATTCCTGCGGGAGGATGTATGAAGTATTACCTTGCCATTGATATCGGCGCATCCAGCGGACGGCACATCGTGGGCTGGCAGGAGGATGGAGAGATCCGCACCCGGGAGGTCTACCGCTTTCCCAACGGCGTGGAGACCGTGGACGGCCACCTGACCTGGAATATCCAGGCGCTGGAAAGCCATGTGCGGCAGGGCGTTGAGGAAGCGCTGAAGCTGTATCCAAAGATCGAGAGCCTCTCGGTGGATACCTGGGGCGTGGATTACGTGCTGCTGCATGGCGATACGCCCATCCTGCCCTGCTACGCCTACCGGGACAGCCGCACCGAGGATGTGATCCCCAAAGTGCACGAAAAAATGCCTTTCGCGGAGCTCTACCGCCGCACGGGCATTCAATTCCAGCCCTTTAACACCATCTATCAGCTGTACGCGGATAAGCTGGCGGGCCGGCTGGAGCAGGCCACAGATTTCCTGCTGATGCCGGAATACCTGCTGTACCGGCTGTGCGGCGTTAAATCCCACGAGTACACCAACGCCACCACCGGCGGCATGATCAGCGCGGAAACCGGCGAATACGATCCGGAGATCATCCGCGCGCTGGATCTGCCCGCGGGCTTCTTTAAGCCCCTGCAGCAGCCCGGCACGGTGATTGGGGAGTACAAGGGGATCCGCGTCATGCTCTGCGCCACCCACGATACCGGCAGCGCGGTGGAGGGGATCCCCATGGAGGGGAGCGAATTGTACATCAGCAGCGGCACCTGGAGCCTGCTGGGCGTCAAGACGGATAAGCCCCTGACCGATGACAACAGCCAGGCCGCCAATTACAGCAACGAGGGCGGCGTGGGCTATAACCGCTATCAGAAGAACATCATGGGCATGTGGCTGGTCAATCGCCTGCGGGACGAGCTGTGCCCGGGCAAGGATTTCCGGGAGATCGTGGAGGAGGCGGAGCAGAAGCACTTCGATTATACGGTGGACGCCAACGATCCCATCTTCCTGGCCCCGGAGAGCATGAAGGCCGCCTTTGATGAAAAGCTGCCCCACCCGCCCAAGTGCCCCGCCGGCTATTTCCGCTGCGCCTACCGCAGTCTGGCGCTGTGCTACAAACAGGCCATTGTGGAGATTGAAACGAACACCGGAAAACAGTATAATAAGCTGTACATCGTGGGCGGCGGCGCCAAGAACCAGTTCCTGAACCGGCTGACGGCCGAGGCCACCGGCAAGCAGGTCGTTGCCCTGCCCATTGAGGCTACGGCCATCGGCAATCTGAAAATCCAAATGGAAGGAGACCGCGCGTAATATGTTAGTCAACACCAAAGCCCGCATCGGCGTGTTCGCCATCGCCCTAGGCGCGTATCTGCCCCAGTTTCCCACCCTGGTGCCCGAGTTTGAGGGCCAGTATAAGGAATTCAAAAAGCTGATCCCCGATACCGTGGAGCTCATCGACGGCGGCATCGTCACCACCAAGGAGCAGTCCATGGCCGCGGGCGATAAATTCCGCGCGGCCGACGTGGATCTGGTGATCCTGCAGCTGCTGACCTACGCCACCAGCTATAACATGCTGCCCGCCGTCCGCGATCTGGATGTGCCCGTGGTGCTGGTGAACGTGCAGAAGATGCGCGCGCCGGAGTACGCCACCACCGATACCCCCACCTGGCTGGGCACCCTGTACGCCTGCGGCGCCGTGGGCGAGATGGTGGCCGATCTGGAGCGCGCCGGCAAGCGCCATGCCGTGATCACCGGCGTGGTGGAGGGCGGCGATCCCCAGGTGGAAAAGGAGATCATCGATTGGTGCCGCGCCGCCCAGGTGCGCCGCCGCTTCCGGGATACCAACATCGCCCAGATCGGCCGGCCCTATCCCGGCATGATGGACCTGTACATCGACGAGACCAACCTCTATCACCGCATGTGGCTGTATACCAAGCAGTTTGACTGGGAAAAGATGTGGGCCATCGCCGACAACATCACCGATGAGGACGCTATCCGTGCCAAAGCTCAGGATATCCTGGATACCTTCGAGATCGAGGGCGGCGGCACCATCGAGAAGGTCTGGGATATGGCCAAGTATGTGGTGGCCTTCGAGCAGTGGTGCAAGGATGAGCAGCTGGGCTTCGTGGCCAGCCATTACGACGGCTTTGCCCAGGGCATCGCCGGCAAGCTGGACAGCATGCTGATCCCCGCCTTCTCCATGCTGATCAAGCAGGGCACCGCCTGTGCCGTGGAGGGCGATATCAAGGTGGCCATGGCCATGGGCATCCTGAAGGTTATCGCCGGCACCGGCCAGCTTTCCGAAAGACATCAGCCAGGCCCGCAAGCCTACCATGAAGATCGTGCCCGTGTTCCATGGCAAGACCGGCGGCGGCTACCTGACCCAGTTCTATCCGCCCACCAACGAGGCCATCACCTTCCTGGGCATCACCCAGGATAAGGACGGCCACTTCAAGTTTGTGGTGGCCGAGGGCGTCAACGAGGAAGGCCCCATCTTCATGTTTGGCGATACCAACATGCGCATGCGCTTCACCTGCGGCGCGCGGGAGTTCTGCAACCAGTGGAGCGAGGCCGGCCCCACCCATCATATGGCCGCCGCCGTGGGCCGCCACATCGATACCATCCTGAAGGTCGCCAAGATCTTCAACGTCCCCGTGGATATCATTACGAGATAAGGGAAGATACGCTTCTCATTTGCGTCAAAAGAGGAGCGGAAAACCTGCCTTTGCCGTCGTTCATCGCTTCCGGGCAGGCCAGCAAAGCTGGCCATGCTGCGCGCAAATTGTTGGGTAGTAACTTTTAGCCGGTTCGCCCGCTAAAATTCTTTGCACAGCTTTCTTTTAAGAAAGCGCGTACTTGTAAAAGGAGAGAACAACATGAAAGATATTCTGACCGCCCCGTTCATGGTGGAAATGATCCGCACCGTTACCAATATGTACGCCCATGGCTGGGACGAGCGCAACGGCGGCAACGTTTCTCTGATGCTGGAGGAAAAGGACGTGGCTGAATACCTGGATATCACCAACGTGCTGCGGGTGATCCCCACGGGCTTTGCCGCGCCGACCCTGGCGGGAAAGTATTTCCTGGTGACCGGCACCGGCAAGTATTTCAAAAACGTGCAGTACGCGCCGGATGTCAACCTGGGCCTGGTACGCCTGGTGGAGGATGGCAAAATGGCCGAGCTGCTGTGGGGCTATACCGACGGCGGCCAGTTTACCAGCGAGTTCCCGGCCCATATGATGAGCCATGCCGCCCGCCTGGAGGTGAACCCGGAGAACCGCGTGGTGATGCACTGCCATCCCGCCAATCTGCTGGCCATGACCTATGTGCACACCCTGGATGAGATTGCGTTCACCCGCACGCTGTGGCAGATGTGCACCGAGTGCATCGTGGTGTTCCCCGAGGGCGTCAACGTGCTGCCCTGGATGCTCTGCGGCACCAACGAGATCGGCGAGGCCACCGCGGAGAAGATGAAGACCGCCCGCCTGGTGGTGTGGAGCCAGCATGGCATTTACGGCGCGGGCAAGGATCTGGATGAGACCTTCGGCCTGATCGAGACCGCCGAGAAGGGCGCGGAGATCTACATGAAGATTGCGCACCTGCCCCGGGTGAACACCATCACCGACGAGCAGCTGCATCTGCTGGAGAAGCGTTTCAACGTCAAGGCCCGCGACGGCTATCTGAACTGATCCCATTCAAAACGGGGAGGGCGATATTCCCTCCCCGTTTTGTTTGACCTGTATAGAAAGGATGCTGCCTGTGAATATCGGAATCCGCCTGCATGACACCGCGCCGGGCACGCTGCGCCAGCGCCTGGGCTTTGCCAGGGCGCAGGGCTTCAGCTGCGCGCACATTGCCCTGGCCATGACCGTGCCGGGCTTTGCCATGGATCGCGCGCCGGAGCTGCTCACCGATACGCTGGCCGGGGACATCCGCGCGGCCCTGGCGGAAAATCAAATGGACTGCGCCGTGCTGGGCTGCTATCTGAACCTGGCGAACCCCGATCCCGAGGCGCGCCGCCGCACCCAGGAGATCTATAAGGCGCACCTGCGCTTTGCCGTAAAGATCGGCGCGGGGGTGGTGGGCACCGAGACTTACGCCCATCCGGGCACGGATTATGATCCGCCGGCCGCCCGCAGCGAGGAGGCCTTCCAACTGTTCATTGAGAGCCTGCGGCCCGTGGTGCGCGCGGCGGAGGAGTGCGGCGCGATCCTGGCGGTGGAGCCGGTGTGGCATCACATTATTTCCACCCCGGCGCGCGCCCAGCGCATGCTGGAGGCCGTGCCCTCGGATAACCTGCAGATCATCCTGGACACCGTCAACCTGATATCGCCCGATACCGCCGCGCCGGAGCAGGCGCAGGCCATCATTGCCGATGCCGTCGCCCGCCTGGGCGACCGGGTGCGGGTGCTGCACATGAAGGATTACCAGACCTTCCCAGGCGAGGTGCGCTCCATGGCCTGCGGCACAGGCTGCCTGGATTACAGGGCGCTGCTGGCCTTCGCAAAAGCAAAAAAACTGCCCATGACGCTGGAGGATACCAAACCGGATAACGCGGAGGCTGCGCGGCTGTATCTGGAGCGGCAGGCGGCTGGCTGAGGGGAGACGGACGGAGACGAATAAAGTTTTCTGATTAGCATCAGACAAACCGTAATTTGCGGGGGAGGGGTACGAACGGAGGCGTTCCTTCTTGGAGCCCAAGAAGGAACCGAAGAAAGCTGCGTTTGTCGCCACTGCTG
>CADAHU010000108.1 GCA_902787835.1 uncultured Eubacteriales bacterium | reverse complement strand
CGGCCCATCCGTATAGGGCCGGCTCTGAATGACAGCGTTGGGTGGGTTAGCCCTTGTCTGTTGATTTGCCAGTCGCGGTCACGACAGCAAACGCATGCAGCATCCCTCCAATAAAAACGCCCCGCTCTCACGGGCGCATAAAAATGGCTGCTGTACCTATTCGGCGCAGCAGCCATTTGTTTGAGATATGGGAACAGGTGGTAATGCAGCGCAGCATCAGACGGTAATGCAGTGGCAGGGGCACACGGCGGCACAGGAGCCGCAGCGGGTGCACTTTTCCGGGTCGATACGGGCGAAGCCGTTCTCCACGGTGATGGCCTCGTACTGGCATTCCTTTTTGCAGCGGCCGCAGCCGATGCAGGCGTCCATGCACACGGAGCGGGCCACGCGGGCCACGTCGCTGTTGCGGCAGCGGACGATGACGTTCTGGCTGGCGGGCATCAGGCGGATCACGTTCCGGGGGCAGGCGTTGACGCAGGCGCCGCAGGCCACGCATTTGCTCTCGTCGATGCTGGCAATGCCGTCCTTCATGCTGATGGCGCCGAAGGCGCAGTGGGCCTCGCAGTCGCCCATGCCGATGCAGGCAAAGCGGCAGTCCTTGGGGCCGCCGGCCACGCCGGCAGCCGCCGCGCAGCTCTTATAGCCGTCGTAGGTATAGCGCTCCTTGGCCACGCCCTTCACGCCCTGGCACAGCACCCGGGCCACCTGGCGCTCTTCCTCCGCGCCGGCCTCCGCGCCCATGATGGCGGCGATCTTCTTTGCGCCCTCCGCGCCGGCGGGCTTGCAGCCGTTGACGGGCGCCTTGCCCGCCACCACGGCGGCGGCAAAGCCATCGCAGCCGGGATAGCCGCAGGCGCCGCAGTTGGCGCCGGCGCAGCACTCGCGCACCTGGGTCACGCGCTCATCCACATCCACGTGAAACTTTTTGCTGGCAAAGGTCAATACCAGGCCAAACACCAGGCCGATGACGGCCAGCACGATACCGGCATACAAAATTGGCATCATCTGTCGCGTCCCTCCTTACAGCTTGACCAGGCCGTTGAAGCCCATAAAGGCCATGGCCATCAGGCCGGCGGTAACCAGGCTGATGGGGAAGCCCTTCATACACTTGGGGATCTTGCTGCTCTCAAGCCGCTCGCGCACGCCCGCCATCAGCACGATGGCCAGCAGGAAGCCCAGGGCGGAGAAGGTGCCGTTGAGCACGCTGAACAGCAGGTTGTAGCCTTCCTTTACGTTCAGGGTGGCCACGCCCAGCACCGCGCAGTTGGTGGTGATCAGGGGCAGGTAGATGCCCAGGGCGCTGTACAGGGCAGGCATGGACTTCTTCATGAACATCTCCACAAACTGCACCAGGCCGGCGATGATCAGGATGAAGGCGATGGTCTGCATGTACTCCAGCTCCAGGGGCACCAGCACCCAGGCGTTGACCATCCAGGCAAACAGGCTGGCGATGGTCATAACGAAGGTGACGGCGATGCCCATGCTGGCGGCGGTCTCCACCTTGCTGGATACGCCCAGGAAGGGACAGCAGCCCAGGAACTTGTTAAAGATAAAGTTATTCGTCAGGATGCAGCTGATCATGAACAGGATCACATTCATTATTTGGCATCCCCCTTCTTACGGTTGGTCAGGGCGTTGATGATGCCCAGCAGCAGGCCGAACACCAGGAAGCCGCCCGCGGGCAGGATCATGAGCAGCATGGGCTGATAGCCTGCGCCCAGCAGATTGATGCCGAACACGGAGCCGTTGCCCAGCAGCTCGCGGATGCAGCCGATCAGGGTCAGCGCCAGGGTGAAGCCGATGCCCATGCCCAGGCCGTCGAAGGCGCTGGCGATCACGGGGTTCTTGCTGGCGAAGGCCTCGGCGCGGCCCAGGATGATGCAGTTGACCACGATCAGCGGCAGGAAGATGCCCAGGCTCTCGTACAGGGAGGGCAGGTAGGCCTGCATCACCAGCTGGATGATGGTCACGAACATGCAGATCACCACGATGAAGGCCGGGATACGCACCTTATCGGGGATGATCTTGCGCAGGGCGGAGATCACGATATTGCTGCCCAGCAGCACGAAGGTGGCCGCCGCGCCCATGCCCAGGCCGTTGATGGCGCTGGTGGTGACGGCCAGGGTGGGGCAGGTGCCCAGCACCAGGCGGAAGGTGGGGTTCTCGGTAATAATGCCGTTCAGGAACACCTTGCCGACGTTCGGCTTTTTCTCGCTCATGGCTTATTTTCCCTCCTTCTTGGCCTTGGTGTATCCATAAATGCGGTGCATGGGGATGCGGTCAAACAGCGGGCCGGCAATGTTCATCAGCAGGATGGCGTAGGTGACGCCCTCGGGATAGGAGCCGAACTTGCGGATCAGCACCACGATGATGCCCACGCCCACGGCGTACAGCGCCCGGGCCTCCCAGCGCATGGGGGTGGTCACGTAATCGGTGGCCATGAACACCGCGCCGAAGAGCAATCCGCCGCTGAGCACGGTGGTCAGGGGATCATAGCCCAGGGCCCAGCCCAGCAGGGCGGCGGTGCCCAGGATGGCCGCCGGGATCTCAAAGCGGATGGTGCGGGTGACCAGCAGCCAGATGAAGCCCAGCAGGATGGCGATCTTGCAGGTTTCGCCGATGGCGCCGGTCACGTTGCCCAGCAGCAGATCCATATAGGATGCGCCCGCCAGCAGCGGGGTGGCGGAGCTGGTGGCATCGGCAAACTTGCCGATGTTGTAGCCGCTGGTCATCAGCGCGGGCCAGCTGGCCAGCAGCAGGGCGCGGGCGGCCAGGGCGGGGTTCAAAAAGTTATCGCCGATGCCGCCAAACAGCTGCTTGACCACCATGATGGCAAAGAAGCTGCCGATGATCATCATCCACCAGGGGGCGGAGGGCGGCACGATCAGGCCCAGCAGAAGGCCGGTGACCACGGCGGAAAGATCGTAGACGCGCACCTTCTGCCGGGACAGCTTCTGCCAGATGAACTCCGCCGCCACGGCGGAAGCGACGCTGACGCCCACCACCAGGGCGGCCCGCCAGCCAAAGTAATAGATACCGGCGGCCAGGCTGGGCAGCAGGGCGATGATCACGTTGAGCATCAGGCGCTGCGTGTTGGCCTTGCTGCGCACATGGGGCGCGGAAGAAAGGATCAAACTCATTTGGCAGCCGCCTCCTTTTTGGCCTGTTCGGCAATCTTCTGTTTTGCGATCTTAAACGAAGGCGTCAGCCAGCGCCGGGCGGGGCAGATGAAGGCGCACGCGCCGCAGAGCATGCAGTCCATCACGTGCTTCTTTTTGCACACGTCCCATTTTTCGGCGTCGGCAAAGATCTTCATATCGTAGGGGTTCAGGCCGATGGGGCAGGCGTCCACGCACTTGCTGCAGCGGATGCAGGGGCTCTCCTCGGCGCTGACGGCCTCCTCCTTGGTGAATACCACGATGCCGTTGGTGGATTTGGCCATGGGCAGCTGGTCGTTGGGCAGGCACATGCCGGTCATGGCGCCGCCAAAGAAGATCTTGCCCGGATCGGTGCTGTAGCCGCCGCACTCGCCGATGATATCCTCGGTGATGGTGCCGATGCGCAGCCGCAGGTTGGCGGGGCTGCGCACCGCGCCGGTGACGGTGCAGATGCGGTCGATCACCGGCTTGCCGTCGATGATGGCGTCGGCGATGGCGGCGCAGGTGCCCACGTTGACCACCACGCAGCCGCAGTCGATGGGCAGGCCGCCGCTGGGCACCTCCCGGCCGGTGAGCACCTTGATCAGCTGCTTTTCACCGCCCTGCGGGTACTTGGTTTTCATCACCTGCACACGCACGCCGTGCCGGCCCTGGCAGGCCTTCTGCATGGCGGCGATGGCGGCGGGCTTGTTATCCTCGATGCCGATGATGCCCTGGCTCACGTTCAGCGCCCGCATCACGGCGCGCAGGCCGTCCACCACGCGGGTGGCGTTCTCCTGCATCAGCCGGTCGTCGCAGGTGATGTGCGTTTCGCACTCCGCGCCGTTGGCCAGCACATACTCGCACTTTTTACCGGGGGCGATGGTGAGCTTCACATGGGTGGGGAAGCTGGCGCCGCCCATGCCGCAGATGCCCGCCGCCTTGATGGCGGGGATGATCTGGGCGGGGTCCACCTTTTCCACGTTGCCCAGGGGATGCAGCTCCTCCCATTCGTCCTGGAAGTCGTTTTTGATGGTGACGCTCTGCACCATATCACCGGTCAGGTAGGGAATGGCGTCCACCGCCACCACCTCGCCGGATACGCTGGCGTGCACCGGCAGCCCCAGGAAGCCCACCGGCTCGCCGATGACCTGGCCCACTTTTACATGGTCGCCCTTTTTGACACAGGGCTTGGAGGGCGCGCCGATGTTCATGTTCATCACGATCTGAACGGTATCGGACACGAAATCACGGGTGGCAAGGGCCTGGGTAGGCCGTTTGCTGCCGTGCGCCGGATGGACGCCTCCGCGGAATGTTGCTTTCAACTGCGATCCCACCTTTTTACTCTATATTCTGGTAACACAAAATGCTTATCGTTTGCGCCCGCCGGCGCGTTTACACATCGGGGATATCGGGGTCGGCGCTGGTGACCAGCAGCGTCACATCCACCCGGTTGGGCAGGCAGATGATGTGGGTGCCCAGCAGCCGCTGGCTCCAGTTTTCCCGGGTCACGGAGCCCTGGTGGATGCAATCCTGGTTTTTGCAGGTGGAGGACTGCATAAAGAACCCGCTCTCCGTCATGCGGATCACGTTTTGGCTGCCGTCCTCCTGGGCGATCACCAGGTCCTGCCCGGGGATCAGCGGCGACGCCGTATGCAGCGCCCCGTTGACGTATACGGCGATCTCCTGGGCGGGCGGCTCCTGGGCCTGCTCCGCCAGGCGCTGCCGCTTGCCGGTCTGCCATAAAAGGAGGGCCAGGGCGGCGGCGGCCAGTACGCCGATCAGAATAAAGTCTCTGCGTTTAATGGTCGGTTTCCTCCGCTATATCGCGCTTACTGCGCGGCCTTTACGATCAGCTCCACCACCCGGGCCACGGCTTCCTCATCCGCGCCCGCGGGGGCGATCACCTGCGCCACCGCGCCGTCCTTTACGATCACGGTCACGTTCACCTGCCCCTCGGGGCCGTTGGCATGGCTGCTGTACACGCCGTCCTTCAGCGCGGCGGCGGGTTCCTCAGCGGGTTCCTCGGCAGCTTCAGGCTCGGCAGCGGGTTCCTCAGTGGCCGGTTCCGCAGCGGCGGGCGCTTCGGCGGCTTCCGGCGCTTCGGAGGTGCAGCTCTCCTCGGTGATCTCCGCGGGGGCCACCTCGCCGGAGAGCACCTGGTTCACGCCATCCAGCACCGCCCAGCAGGTGGTGGTGGCGCCGGTCACGCAGTCCAGCCCGCGCTCATTGGTGGGCGCGTCCAGGCCGATGAACTGGGCCAGGTAGGCCGCGTTCTGCTGCACCAGGGCCACATAGGGCGCATCGTATACAGCGGCGTCATCAGCCGCCAGCTCCACCTTGGCCACCGCGCTGTTCTCCACGGTGACGGTGATCTTCACGGGGGCGTTCATGCCCTGGGCGAACACGGTATAAACGCCGTCCGCCACGGGCGCATACTCCACTTCGCGATCCGTCGCGGGGGATTCGGGCTCGGCCTCGGGGGGATTGATGCCCGCCCGGGCAAAGGCTTCGTTTACGGCGGCGGCCACCGCATTGCTGCTGAAGGTGGCGCCGGTCACGGTATCATACTCCTCCACCGGCAGGGTGCTGCCGATGAACTGATTCAGGAACGCTTCATCCTGCACCAGCTTCACATAGGGGGCGTTGGCCGCATCGGCGGCGTCCTGCACGGCGATGCCGGTCACGGTGCCGTTTTCCAGGGTGACCGCCGCAGTCAGATCCTCGGTAAAGCTGGGGGCGCTGACGGTATATTCGCCGCCGGCCTCGGCGGCTTCAGCCTGGGCTTCGGGCGCTTTTTCCTCCAGCATCCCGGCAAAGCCGTTCACCGCGTCGATCACGGCCTGGCTGCTGATGGTGGCGCCGGTCACGGTATCGGCGGTCACGGGCAGCGGCACGCCGATGAACTGGGCCAGGAAGGCGTCATCCAGCTTGGTCAGGTATTCCTGATCCATATCGGAATCGCTCTTGCCCAGCTCCAGGCTCTTGACGGTGCCGTCGGCGTTCAGGGCGACGGTTACCGGGAAGGTGCCGGTCAGGCCGTTGGCGTAGGCGATGCCGCCGGCGGAGAAATCATCCTCCGCGGCGGGTTCCGCTTCGGGCTCAGCGGCGGGCTCGGCGGCGGGCTCGGCAGCCGCTTCTTCCTTTGCCGCGGCGTCCACCGTGCCGGAGAGCACCTGGTTGACGCAGCTCGCCACGGCGTTGCTGGCGAAGGTCGCGCCGGTGACCACATCATATTCGCCCTCGGCGATCAAATCGGTCCGGCCGATGAACTGATTCAGGAAGGCTTCGTTCTGCACCAGCTTCACATAGCTGGCGTCGGTGGCGGAATCGGAATCCAGCACCGTCACCTGGGTCACCGCGCCGTCCTCCATGGTCACGGTGGCGTACACGGGATCCACGAAGCCCTGGGCGGACGCCGTATACACGCCGTCCTGCACCGTCGCCTTGATGGCGGCTTCCTCGGTATCCGCAGCGCCCGCCGTGCCGGAGAGCGCCTGGTTGACGCAGCTCGCCACGGCGTTGCTGGCGAAGGTCGCGCCGGTGACCACGTCGTACTCGCCCTCGGCGATCAAATCGGTCCGGCCGATGAACTGATTCAGGAAGGCTTCGTTCTGCACCAGCTTCACATAGCCGGCGTCGGTGGCGGAATCGGAATCCTTCACCTCCACCCGGGATACCGCGCCGTTCTCCACGGTCACAGTCACATTTACGGGATCCACAAAGCCCTGGGCCGATACGTCATAGACGCCGTCGGCCGCAGGCGCGGTCTCCTCCTGGGGCTCCTCCGCAGCCGGGGCTTCCGCCGGAGCGGTGATGCCCAGCTGGGCGAAGGCCTGGTTGACGCAGTCGATCACGGCGTTGCTGCTGAAGGTAGCGCCGGTGACCACGTCGATATCGCCCGCCGCGATGGGGGCGCTCTTGCCGATCAGCTGGTTCAGGAAGGCTTCATCCTGGACCATCTTCACATATTCGGCGTCGGTGGCGGAATCGGAATCCTGCACCGTCACGCCGGACACCGCGCCG
>CADAHU010000107.1 GCA_902787835.1 uncultured Eubacteriales bacterium | reverse complement strand
TACTTTGGCCTTCCGCTGCCCGGCGCGGTGAATATCGTCCTCTTCGCCCTGGCCGGGCTGGCGCTGATCCGGCGGCCCATCGGCAAAAAGGACGCCTTTTCGCTGACCGCCGCAGCGCTGGCGGCGGCGGTGATCGTGCTGCTGATCTGGCCGGGCGTCCACGCCCCCACCGAGGCGGCCTCCGAGCGCGCGCGGGATTGGCTGGGCCGCGCGGCGGGGCAGGTTTCCGGCGCTGTGCAGCAGGTCCCCGCAGGCGAATTGGAGGCCCGCCGCACCCATGACCGAGCGCTGATCCCCGGCGGGGAAGCTGGTCAGCCCGCCGAGCGCTTCCGCCTGATCACCCGGGAGGCGGCGGAGATCGCCCGGCCCCACTGGATCGATTATCTGCGCATCGCCCTGCTGCTGCTGGCGGCCGCGGCGGTGATGATCGTTCCCTTTCTGCCCTTTTTATGGCTCAACGCCCGGCGGAAGCAGCGGCAGGCCCTGGAGCATCTGCTGTCCGGCGCGGATCTCCCCCTGGCGGTGTGCGCCGCCATTCAGCAGACCGCCGCCTGGCTGGACGCCGCCGGCCTGGGGATGGGCAACGCACCGTACCGGGATTGGGCGGAGCAGCTGGCGGGCCGCCTGCCGGCGGATTATTTGAACCGCCTGCGCCGGGGCGCGCTGCTCTTTGAGGAGGCCGCGTACAGCGATCATCCCCTGACGGAAAATCACCGGCAGCAGGCGCTGGCGCTGATGCGGGAAACCGGCGATTTGCTGTTTGCCCGGGCGGACCGCAGGGGACGGCTGCGTCTCCGGCTGGAAGGATGTGCTCGCCCATGAAACGAAAGATAAGCACGCTTTTGCTGCTGGCCGCCCTGTGCCTGGCGCTTGCCGGCTGCCGGGCGCGGATCACGGAGCGGACCGATCCGGCGCTTCAAGGCGAGGATGGCGTGGCCATCCAGGCCGCGGGCGAAGCGCGGCGGGATGCCGGGGAAGCGGTCCCCGATCCGGAAGAAAATGGCGAAATCGGCGAGACTATGAAGGAAAATCCCGATGCGTCCCGAAAAGAATATGACATGAACGCCGGGGCGGAAATCGCCGCCGAAGCCTCGCCTACTGTGTATGGAGCGGGCGAGGGCGGCGGCGCGGCCAACCCGGCGGCGGAGGGCCCCGCAGCAGCCCAGGTGCGCGAAGCGGCGGAGCGGGACGCCCTGCGCACTGTGACCGTGCCGGACGCGGAGCAGCTGCGGGTATCCCCGGACGCGGAAAGCGCCGACTCCGCGCAGACCTATTACGACGCGCTGCTGCGCCAGCGGCTGGGCACGCTGTTTGAGTGCAAAAAGCTGTATGCCTACTGGGAGGGCACGGCGGAGCTGACCACCATCCACAAAACCTCGCCGGAGCACGCCCTGCTGCTGGACAGCGGGCTCTACGACGTTTCATCCCGGCTGCTGCCGGAAAACCTGCGGGTGGACGCCGGCTGGGTAACGCGCAAGAACCCCGGGCTGATCGTTAAGCTGGTAGAGGATGCCTCGCTGCTGAACGCCTCCTCCGTTGCGGCCCTGGGCAGCCGCCCCGGCTGGGACGCCCTGGACGCGGTGCGCGCGGGAAGGGTGCTCCTGCTCAGCGCCTCGCTGCTGGACGCCCCCTGCACCCGCACGGCAGCCCGGCTGATCATCGCCAAGGCGGCCTATCCGGAGCTCTTTGCGGATGTGGAGCCGGCGGAGGCGCTGGCCGAGCTGACCCGGGAGGGTCTCGGCGCGGCCATAACGGAACCCTGTTTTTATCTGCCGTAAGCATGGAGGAAAAATACTTTGCCTGATCAAAAAAACAGCCGCGGGGCCAACGCCCTGCGGGTACGCAAATTGACCTATGCCGCCCTGTACCTGGCCATCGCCCTGGTGCTGCCCTTTATCACCGGGCAGATCCCGGAGATCGGCCAGATGCTGTGCCCCATGCACCTGCCGGTGCTGCTGTGCGGGTTTATGTGCGGCTGGCCCTGGGGCATGGCCGTGGGCTTTATCGCGCCGCCGCTGCGGTCGGTGATCTTCGGCATGCCCGCCATGTTCCCCGGGGCGGTATCGATGGCCTTCGAGCTGGCGGTGTACGGCGGCATGGCGGGGCTGATGTACCATCTGCTGCCGCGCAAAAAGCCGCTGATCTACGCGGCGCTGGTGATCTCCATGATTGC
Organism: uncultured Eubacteriales bacterium; assembly: GCA_902787835.1. Taxonomy (GTDB): domain Bacteria; phylum Bacillota; class Clostridia; order Christensenellales; family Aristaeellaceae; genus SFMI01. The sequence continues at coordinate 5,058 of CADAHU010000107.1, read as the reverse complement.
CGGGCGGTTGGTATGGGGCCTGGTGCGCCTGGCGCTGGCTGGCCTTTCCGGCGGCAGCTTCCCCTGGGCCGCCTTCTGGGCCGGGGCGGTGGCCAACGCCATTCCGGGCATTATATTGCAGCTGGTTTTGATCCCCATCCTGGTCATGGCCATGGAGCGGGCCGGGCTCTCCCTGAACAAGTGAGGCAAGTATGCAGTACATCCTGACGCTGGACGCCGGCACCACGGGCGTAAAATGCGCGGCCTTCAGCCGGGAAGGCGCACAGCTGGCCAGCCATACGGCGGAATACCCCACCCGGTATCCCGCCTCGGACTGGGCGCAGCAGGATCCCGAGGAGCAGTTGGCCGGCTGCCTGCGGGCCATCAAGGCCGTTCTGCAGCGGGTATCCCCCCGGGACTGCGCGGCGCTGGTGTTCTCCGGCACCATGAACGGCTGCATTCCCATCGACCGGCAGGGGCGCGCCCTGCACGATAACCTGATCCACAGCGATCTGCGCGCCGCGCCCCAGGTGGAGCGCATCCGCGGCCTGATCCCGCTGGCGGAGTATTACCGCGTCACCGGCAACCGCATCGACGTGCACAGCGGCCTGCCCAAATACATGTGGCTGCGGGAAAACCGGCCCGACATATACAAAAGCGCCTTCCGCTTCGTCAATATCAAGGATTATCTCTACGGCCGCTTCACCGGGCGCGTGGGATATACCGACCCCACCGACGCGTCGCTCTGCAACTGCCTGGATCTGCGCGCCGGGGACTGGGCCTGGGAGATCCTGAAAGCCTGCGGGGTCGACGCCGATAAAATGCCCGATCTGCTGCCCTCCTGCGATGTGAGCGGCCGCCTGACCGCCGAATTTGCCGGCCTGACCGGCCTGCCGGATGGCTTGCCCGTGGCGGTGGGCGCGGGAGACGGCGCCTGCGCGGCCCACGGGGCGCGGAGCCAGCGGGTGGGCGATACCTACATGAACATCGGCTCCTCCGCCTGGGTGAGCACCCTCTCCCCCGCGCCGGCGGAGGACCCGCAGATGCGGCTGTTCAGCTATTTTGACGCCGACGGGAAGAGCTGCAACGTCTGCGGCACGGTGCAGAGCGGCTCCGCGGCCTTTGAATGGGCGGTAAAAAACCTGCTGGGCCTGGGCGAGCGGCCCGATTACGGCGCCCTGGAGGCGCTGGCGCGGTCCGCGCCCATCGGGGCGGGCGGGCTGATGTATCTGCCCACGCTGATGGGCGAGCGCACGCCCTGGTGGACCGCCAAGGTTTCGGGCACGCTGATGGGCTTTACGCTGTACCACGATCGCAGCCACGTGGCCCGGGCGGTATACGAGGGCGTGATGCAGTCGCTGCACCTGTGCGGCAGCATCCTGGCGGAATGCGGGCTGCCGGCGGACCGGCTCACGCTGATCGGCGGCGGGGCGGCCAGCGGGCTTTGGGCCCAGATGGCCGCGGACATGTTTGGCGTGCCGGTGCGGGTGCACGCGACGCCCCGCGCCGCCACCTCTCTGGGCGCGGCCCTTATCGCCGGGGTGGGCATCGGCTGGTACGCCGATTTTGCCGAGGCCGCCCAAGCCATCCATATTCAAAGCGTTTATCAGCCGGATGCCGCCGCCCACGCCGCCTATCAGCGGCACCTGGCGGTGTTCGGATCGCTGTACCCCCATATGAAAGCGGCCTACGAGGCCCTATACGATTATCAGCAGGGAAAGTGAGGACACGCCATGAACAAGCATTTGGTGGTGATCTCCGAGGACGCCATGGTATACGAGGATCTGGATACGCTGCGGCAGCTGCCGGCCTTTTCCTCGGTGCTGAAGGAGGCCGCCCTGGTCAAAACCGTCCGGTCGGTCTACCCCACCATCACCTACCCCAACCACACCAGCATGCGCACCGGCGCGTACTGCGGCAGGCACGGCATTGTCAACAATGAAAAGACCATCCTGACCCAGGAAAAGAGCGACTGGGAATGGTTCAACGACGCCGTGCGCTGCGGGGATATTTTTGACGCGGCCAAGGCGGCGGGCATGACCACGGCGGCGGTATTCTGGCCGGTAACGGGCAATCATCCGCACATCGATTACCTGGTGGACGAATACTGGCCCCAATCGCCGGAGGAGACCACCGAGCAGTGCTTTGCCGCCTCGGGCTCCAGCCCGGAGGTTATCGAGCGGGTGATCCGGCCCAACCGGCACCTGCTGGACGGCAAGCATCGGGTGCATCCCCACTGCGACGCCTTTGTGCATGCCTGCGCGTGCAGCATCATCCGGCAGTTCAAGCCCAACCTGCTGATGATCCACCCGGCCAACATCGACGCCTACCGCCACGAGAGCGGGGTATTCAGCCCGCTGGTGACCCACGGCCTGCACGAGATCGACCTGTGGCTGGGCGAGATCCTCAAGGCCCTGGAGGACGCGGGCATCCGGGAGGAGACCGACCTGTTTATCGTCAGCGATCACGGCCAGCTGAACGTGACGCGCTCGGTGGCGCTCAACGCGCTGTTTGCGGAGCGCGGGCTGATCACCCTGGACGCCGACAATCAGGTAACGGACTATATCGCTATCTGCAAATCCACGGGCCTCTCCGCCCAGGTATATGTGAAGGACCCGGCGCAGACCGAAACCGTGCACGGCATCCTGCGGCAGATGGCGGAGGACGGCCTGTACGGCTTCAGCCGGGTGTACACCGCCCGGGAGGCCCGGGAGGAGGAAGGGCTGTACGGCGATTTCAGCTTTGTGCTGGAGACCGACGGCTACACCACCTTCTCCAACGCCTTTACGCGCCCGCTGGTGCGGCCGGTGGACAACAGCGATTACAAGTTTGGCCGCGCCACCCACGGCCATCATCCCGATAAGGGCGCCCAGCCCACGCTGATCGCCTGCGGCCCGCACATCCGCCCCGGCGCGGTGCTGGAGCGCCGCCCCATCGTGGACGAGGCCCCCACCTACGCCCGCATCCTGGGCGTGGAGCTGCCCGACGCGGATGGGCGGGCCATGGAGGAGATTTTGCGGTAAGCAGGAGAGGACGAACGACGAAGGTCTTCCTTTCTGGAGCCCAGAAAGGAAGCGAAAGAGGCAGCGACTGTGAAAGGTTCGCTGCCTCTTGTTTTTTGTTTTGGGCGGTTGGGGAATGTAGAATGCAGGACGCAGAATGCAGATGCATACTGCCAGTCACCTCACCCTCGCTCTCACCCAAGCAACAGAAACGGTCTCAAAACTGCCCTTTCTGCTTCTCTTTCCGGCGCGGAAAGAGAAGGCCCCCGTCCGTTCCCTTCATCATCACGCGTCGAAGGGCAGGCCCACAAAATCGGCCATGATGCCCACCAGGGTTTTGGCGTGGTGGATGGTATCATCCTCGGCAAAGATGCGCACCCGGGGCTCGGTGCCTGAGAAGCGCACGATCACCCAGGCGTCCTCAAAGTAGACCTTGCAGCCATCCAGATAGCTGACGCGGAGCACGGGCTTTTTGAAGACGGGCAGCTGATGCTCGGCCATGATCATGCGGTGGATGCGGGCGCGGTTCTCCGGGGTCAGCGCCCAATCGTACTCGGCGGTGTGCGATTCGCCGAAGCGGGCGTACAGATCGCCGATGAGCCTGCTCATGGGCTTGCCGGTGACCGAGAGCATTTCCACCAGCAGGCTGGCGGCATAGAGGCCGTCCTTGCCGCTGATGTGCCCGCGCACCGTCAGGCCGCCGCTGGATTCGCCGCCGATCAGCGCGTCATGGGCGTCCATGCCGGCGGAAATATGCTTGAAGCCCACCGGCACCTCATAGCAGGTTTGGCCATAGGCGGCGGCCACCCGGTCCAACAGGTGGGTGGTGGCGATATTGCGCACCGCCGCGCCGCGCCAGCCCTTGTATTCCATCAGATAATAATACAGCAGGGTCAGGATCTCGTTGGCGGAAATATAGTTTCCCTTCTCATCGATGATGCCCAGCCGGTCGGCGTCGCCGTCGGTGGCGATGCCCACGGCGGCGTTATGCTCCCGCACGGCCTGCTGCAGATCGGTCAGCGTTTCCGGGGTGGGCGCGGGCAGATGCCGGCCGAAAAAGGCGTCGTGCTGATCGTTGATCACGTCCACATCGCACCGGGCGGTATACAGGATGGTCATCAGCCCGGTCAGGCTGGTGCCGTACATGGGATCCAGCACCACCCGCAGCCTGCGGCGGCGGATGGCGTCGGTATCCACCTGGGCCAGGATGGAATCCAGGTAGGCGTCCCGGGGATCGATGAACTCGATGCCGCCCTCCTGCTGCGCCTCCTCAAAATCCGCCCGGCGGATGGAGCCGCTCTCCAGGGCGTTGGCCTCGTCCTGGATGGGGGCGGTAACGGTCTCCGCCGCGTCGCGCCCGCCATAGGTAAACAGCTTGATGCCGTTATAGATGGCCGGGTTATGGCTGGCGGTCACCATGGCGCCGTACTGCAGCTTCAGGTGCTTGACGGTAAACATGATCTGGGGCGTGGGGCAGCTGAGGTTGACAAAATAGACGTGCACGCCCTCGCCCGCCAGCACCTCCGAAAACCAGATGCAGGCCTCCCGGCTCAAAAACCGCCGGTCATAGCCCACGCATACGCCCTTTTCGCCGCAGCCCTCGCGCGTCATCCGCCGCGCCAGCGCCGCAGCCACCCGCTGGATGTTCTCCCGGATGAATTCATCCCCGATCACCGCGCGCCATCCGCCCGTGCCAAATGCAATCATCGGTATCCCTCTTTCTTAAATCAAATAAAACGCTTTTTCAATTCGCCCATGCTTCGCTACCAGTATACCAAAGAAGCAGCGGAAGATAAATAGGAAGGGGGATTTTTTTCTTGTCAATCGGCGCGTGAAGTTTCCGTATTAGCAGTAGAGATAACAAATTGGGATTTAGCGGGGGAAAACGAACGGGGGCGTTCCTTTCTGCCGCCCAGAAAGGAACCGAAAGAGGCTGCGTTTGTCGCCGTAAATGCTGCGGGGGTTTCCGCCAACTGGCTTTAACGCCTGCAACCGTTCCCGGGCCCGTAGCGCCCGGAAAACCTGCCCTTGGGCCGGTTTTCAGCGGAGGGCGGGCCGGAAGGCCCCGGGCAAGGCC
>CADAHU010000106.1 GCA_902787835.1 uncultured Eubacteriales bacterium | reverse complement strand
AGCAACAGCAGTGGCGACAAACGCAGCTTTCTTCGGTTCCTTCTTGGGCTCCAAGAAGGAACGCCTCCGTTCGTACCCCTCCCCCGCAAATTACGGTTTATCTGTTTAAACCAGCGCTCCGCATTACTTTTCGTGCACCAGCTTGCCGGTCATGTGCTCGATCTCCAGGGCGAACATGGCCGTCCGCGGGCCGGAGCGGCGGATCTCCTCCTCGATGTAATCCAGATCCTGGGTAAACTTGAGGCTGAGCCGGCGGCTGATATCCAGGATGGTAGCCTGATCGGTGATCATGCGCACCCTGCCAAAGGCGACGACGCTGCGGAAGATCAGCGCCCAGCCGCCCTCCTCCCGCACGCCGTCATCCAGCACGCAGTAGGATGCCCGATCGCAGCGGGCCAGGGCGTCCATTTTGTGCCCCAGCTTGCCGCTGTGGAAGTACAGCCGATCCTCCTCCGGGCAATACCAGTGGTTGAGCGGCATCCCATAGGGATAGCCGTTATCCCCCAATACGCTGAGCACGCCCCGGCGCGCATCGGTCAGGATTTGCAGGCACTCCTCCCGGGGCAGCGCCTGCTTTTTGCGCGCCACCTCCCGGAACATCACTTTTCCTCCAGCAGCAGCTCGGCCGCCGCGTTCATGGCCGCCTCCACCCGATCGCAGAAGGCGTCAAAGGCCGGGTCTTCCTTCTGCAGCTCCGGATGGCTGAGGACATAATCGATGGAGCGCTTGGCGCCCTCCCGATAGGGCGTAAAATGGATGGGCGGGATGCCGGTGGCGCACATCACCTTGCTGTTGTCAAAAATGACGCTGTTGGTTTTATCGCCCAGCAGGGCGCCGTTGTAATCGTACTGCCGCACCCGGGCCAGCAGATGGGCGGGCACGTAGCAGGGTTTGAACTCCACGCCCAGATGCTCCGCGATGATGCGGTAGGCCTCGTTCCAGGGGATGCTCTCATCGCTGGTGATATGGTAGGCCTCGCCGATGGCCTGGCTGTTGCCGCACAGGCCGCAGAAGTAGATGGCAAAATCCTCCGACGTGGTCATGGTCCACAGCGTCTCGCCATCTGCCGCCACCGGCACGGTCTTGCCCTCCAGCATGCGCTTGAGCACCTGCCACTCGCCCTGATCGCCGTGGATCTGCACCGGCAGGCCGCGCTCGCAATAGGTATGGCTGGGGCGCACGATGGTGACCGGGAAGCCGTTCTGCTTATACTCCGTCAGCAGCATTTCCTCGATTTTCGCCTTGTTGCGGGAATACTCCCAATAGGGGTTGATCAGCGGGGTCTCCTCAGTGATGGGCAAGGCGGGCACGGGCTTCTGATAGGCAGAGGCCGAGCTGATAAAAATGTACTGCTTGGTTTTGCCGGCAAACAGGCGCACGTCCCGGGCTGCCTGCTCCGGCGTAAATACGATAAAATCGGCCACGGTATCGAAGGTTTCGCCGCCCAGCAGCTCCAGCACCCGGGCTTCATCATTCACATCGGCAATCAGCACGCGCGCGCCCTCCGGGGCCGCATGGGTGCCGCGGTTCAGCAGCGTTACCTCCCACCCCTGGGAGAGCAGGCGCTTGACCACGCTGGTGCTGATGGTGCCGGTTCCGCCGATAAACAAAGCTTTCATGTTTTTTATTCCTTTCATTTTTTCTCAGTATATCGTTTGAGTCCCGGCCTTGTCAATCTGAATCTCTGTTTTTTCTGCTTTTTCCCTTGAATTCATGGGGCGCAAGTGGTAAAATGAAGAAAAACAATGAGAGGAGATAATTCCCATGAAAAAGTTCCTGAACGAGTTTAAAGAGTTCGCCATGCGCGGCAACGTGGTGGATATGGCCGTTGGCGTCGTGATCGGCGCTGCCTTCGGCAAGGTTGTCACCGCGGTGATCGACATCTTCCTGACCCCCATCATGGACGCGCTGCCCAAGATGGAAAACGGCGGCACCGGCTTTACCGGCAGCCTGATCAGCTTCGCGGCCGTGCTGGTGGAGTTCATCCTCACCGCCCTGGTGCTCTTCCTCATCATCAAGGCCATGAACAAGGCCAAGAACCTGAAGAAGAAGCCCGAAGCCAAGCCCGCCGCCCCCACCACCAAGACCTGCCCCTTCTGCCAGAGCGAGATTTCCATCAAGGCTACCCGCTGCCCGCATTGCACCAGCGAGCTGAAGTAAGCCCCAACTGAATATACCAGATGAAATACAAGCATTTCTTCTGGGATTTTGACGGCACGCTGTTTGACACGTATCCACGTGTCAACCGTGCCGTTCAAAATGCCCTGAAAGACCTGGGGATGGACGTCCCCCTGGAAAAAATCGCCCCGCTGACCAAGATCACCCTGGATCACGCCCTGCGCATCCTGTGCCCCGACCGCACGGAGGAAGCTTGGGCGCGCTATCGGGCGCACGCGGAGGAAGAGGGCGAGGCTACCATGCGCCCCTATCCGGGGGTATTGCGCGTGCTGCAGAGCGTTTGCGCTGCCGGCGGGCGCAATTATTTATATACGCACCGGGATAAAACCAGCCTCCAGGCCCTTAATCGGCATGGACTGACGCCCTGCTTTGCCGATTGCCTGACCAGCGAGCTCCCCTTCCCCCGCAAGCCCGCCCCGGACGCGCTGCTGTATCTGATGGAGAAGCACGGCCTGGACCCGGCGGACTGCGTGATGCTGGGCGACCGGGATATCGACCTGGACAGCGGCAAAAACGCCGGCATGGCCTGCGCGCTGTTCGATCCCGAGCATTATTATGATGACTACGATACGCCCCACCGCTATACCTCCATGTTTGCGCTGATGGCCGATCTGGTATGGGAGGGTGCGCCCGCCGATCTCAGCGTATCCGATCTGCTGACGCTGCAGGATATGCAGCAGGCGGCGCACCCGGAATGGGGCGGCATCGGGCCGGAAATGGGCGACAGCAAAATGCTGTGGCTGGTAAGCGAATTGGGCGAGGTCATCGATGTGATGAAAAAGGTCAGCATCGATCACCTGACGGAACCGGGCGCGCCCCGCAGCCGCCTGGTGGAGGAGCTGGCCGACGTGGCCATGTATTTTCATGACGTGCTGAACTGCTACGGCATCAGCGCGGAGGAGTTCTCCCAGGCGTACTGCCGCAAGGCGCAAAAGAACCTGCGGCGGGATTACGATAAGGAGCACAAGGACAAATACGGCGTATAAGGAGGCAGCCCCATGCAGCACAGGATCACCGTTCCCGGCCCGCTGCACGATGATACCGGACGCCTGACCGACCGCGGCTACGCCACCGATCTGGCGCTTCTGTACGACCGCAGCCGGGTGAAGGCCAGCCGTCTGCGCCTGAAGGAATGGGATTATTACTACATTGGCAACGATAATTTTGGTCTGGCGCTCACCGTGGCCGATAACGGCTACATGAGCATGGACAGCATATCGCTGCTGGACTTTGACCGCAACGAGCAGCACACCTACAGCCGCATGCGGTTTTTCCCGCGCCGGCGGGGTCTGCCCCTGACCAGCGTCCGGGGCGATATCCATGCCCAGGGGAAGGATTACGAAATCGCCTTTCTGAATGACGGCAAAAGGCGGCAGCTGTACGGGCACATGGATAACTTCGGCAAGGGCAAAAGCATCCTGTTTGATCTTGTGCTCACCGACGCGCCCCGGGACAGCATGGTGATCGTCACGCCCTTCCCGGACAAGCCCAAGGCCTTCTATTACAACCAGAAGATCAACTGCATGCGCGCCGAGGGCCGGGTGCAGTACGACGGGCGGGATTACCTCTTCTCCCCCGCCACCGCCTTTGGGGTGCTGGATTGGGGCCGAGGCGTATGGACCTACGATAACACCTGGTACTGGGGCTCGGCCAGCGGCATGGCGGAGGGCAGGCGCTTTGGCTTTAACATCGGCTACGGCTTTGGCGATACCAGCGCCGCCAGCGAGAACATGCTCTTCTGCGACGGCGTCGCCCACAAGCTGAGCCGCGTCACCTTCAACATCCCCATGAAGGAGGGCAAGGAGGACTACCTTTCCCCCTGGACCTTTACCAGCGACGACGGGCGCTTCGATATGGCCTTTTCCCCCATCCTGGACCGCGCCGCCTGCATCGATCTGAAGCTGCTGATCTCCGACCAGCACCAGGTATTCGGCCGCTTTACCGGCAAAGCTGTGCTGGACGACGGCACGGTGATCCGCGTGCGCGATCTGACCGGTTTTGCGGAGAAGGTGCACAACCGGTGGTAGGACGAAGGGTACGTTACTTTCTTCTGAGAAGAAAGTAACAAAGAAGCAGCCGGCGAACCGGCTTGGATCGGTAAACAAACTTGATTCCGCCAGTTTGTATTCGGTCGCCAAGCAAGTTCCCTGGCAAAAGAACAAAGAGAAAAATCCGGAAAAATGAGCTCGTTCATTTTTCCGGATTTTTCTCTTTGTTCAGCGGTGCGCTTTGCGCATCGCGCGCACGGCAAAGCCGTGCTGCCAGGGAACGGCTGCAGGCGTCAAAACCCGTTGGCGGAAAAGCCCGCAGCAGGAGCGGCGAAAAGGCAGGTTTTCTGCTTCTCTTTTGACTCAAAAGAGAAGCGTACCCCTTCCCCCGCCTTACGCCACCGGATAATCATCCACCAGGATCAGCTCCGCGGAGAAAATGCGTACCTCCTGCACATCCGCGCGCTCCGCCAGGCCCGCCATGGCCGAGGCGTCCACGGTCACGTTGGTGCGGATGGGGCTGATGCTGAGCACCAGCGGCTCCTTTTTCAGGGCGTCGGCGGTGGGATCCAGACGGATATCCCAGCTGTCGCCGTTGCAGAAGTTATCGCTGATCATCTGCCCGCCCGCGAAGGCATGGCCCACATCGCCCTGATAGCGCAGCCGCAGCAGCGCCTGCTTGTGGCCGGTGAGCTCCGCGCCGGAAAGATCAATGGTATAGCGCCCGCGGCCCACCTGCCGCCAGGATAGCGGCTGATTGGCGCGGCCGGTATCGATCCGCTGATGCCGCATAAAGCCTCCCTCATCCTCCGACCAGCGCAGCACCTCCGCCGCGCCCTCCTGCAGCTCCACCACCAGACGGCTGCCGTCCCACAGCAGCGGCTGACCGCACAGCCAGGCGGCATCGCCATAGGCCCAGAAGCCCAGGCTGTCCCGGCGGCTCAGCGTCATGACCCGCAGCCCGGAAACAGCAAAGGCTTTCCCCGGCTCCGCCTCCGTGACCCGGCCATCAATGCAGTACCGGGGCTCCATGCCCTCCGGCGCCAGGAAGAACCAGGTGTTTCCCACCCGGGTCAGGGGCTGGGCCGTGGCCCAATCCAGATGCGCGCCGCCCAGATCGATGCCGAAGGGCAGAATGGCGTTCTCCCCGGCGGCGATATCGAAGCGGAAGGTGATCTCGCCCTCCGGCAGGACCAGGCGCACCTCATCCCCGCGGCGATCCCGCATTTCCATATGATCCTGGAAGTTGTTGATGAACAGGAAACCGCTGCTCCCCTTGACGCGCACGGAGAAGCGCAGGGGCTCCAGGTTTTCGGGCTGCAGCCCCTTCAAATGCTCCGGCAGCACAGCCTTCGTTTCCTCCAGCAGACCGGAGAAGGTGCGGCAGAACAGATGGATCGCCTTGAGCCGCCCATAGCTCTCCCGCACCTGGCCAAACTCGCCCAACGCCGCCTGATAATCATAGCTGCGCTTGGGGATCTGGCCTTCGTTGAGGTAAGTCGCGCGCAGGCCGGTGGGGTTGGTGCCGCCCTTGTACATATAATAGCCCAGCAGATTGCAGCCGCTGCCCAGCTTGGTATTGGCCAGGGCGTCAATGGCCCGCATGTCCAGCTGGAAGCGATACCTGTAGCTGCACATCATGCCGCCCATCATCTCGCAGCAGGCATAGGGGCGGGTTTCGGGATCATAGGTCGGTTCAAAGTTGTATTCCTTCGTCACCGCGCTGTTATGGTTGTCCCGGTAAATATACTCCGGGGTGGCGGGATGCACGCCGGGCTTGCTGTAAAACAGCCAGGGCTGGTAGGAATAGCCGCCCCACAGCGGCAGCGCCTCCTCCACCGGGGTCACCGCGCCGCCCCAGGCCGTGGCGGTATAGAAGGGCGTCACGATGCCCTCCTCCACCATGATCCGCTTGAGGGCCAGCATGTACGAAAGGCCGGAGTGCCCGCCGTTGACCATCTCGCCCGATACGCCGCGGGCTTCCTCCCAGGGCGCGGTGGAATGCTGATACTCGTTTTCGATCTGCGTGCCCACGATGCAGCCGCCCTGGCTGTAATAATGGCCGTCCATCTGCCCGTGCAGCTGGCGGAAAAACCTGCGCACCGCCTCCAGGAAGCCGGGGTCATCCTCCCGCACATCGTAGGGCTTGCCGTACAGCCAGTCCGGCAGGCCGCCGTTGCGCATCTCGCCGTGATCAAAGGGCCCGATGCGCATGATCACCGGCATATGCCGCTTCTCACAAACCTCCAGAAAGGCCCGCAGATCCCGGCAGCCGTCGAAGCGGAAAACGCCCTCCTCCTCCTCGTGCACGTTCCAGAACACGTAGGTGGACAGGATATTGACGCCGCCGCACTGCATTTTGAGGATGGCGTCCTCCCACTGGTCGGGCGCGACGCGGCAGAAGTGCATCTCGCCGCTGATGCCGAAAAAGGGCTTGCCCCCCAGCGTCATATAATAATTGGTAAAGCCCAGCTCCCGTCCTGCGGGATCCACGCCGCGGAATTTTTCATTCAGCGGATAAACGCGCTTGGGCTCCACATGGGCCAAATCCATCCGGTACATCGTTTATACCTCCGTATTGGGCAGGATCACCCGGCAGGCGTGCGTCTCCGGGATCGTTACCACATCATGCACCCGCAGATAATCCAGGATCAACTCGCTGATCTCGGTCTGGATATCCCGCAGGTGGGGACAGCCGCGGTAAAAATCAAAATCCCCTGCGCCGGTAGCCCGGTAATCGCACATGCACAGGGAAAAGCGCTCCTCCGGCAAAATGGGCTTTCCGCCGCGACGAAGGGAGGTGATCCGCTGCCCCAGGGGTTGATTCAGATCGACGGTGTACGCAATGCCCGCAAAATAATCGTAATTGTAGTGCGCCTCCTTGGGCTCCAGGAAATGCCGGCTGACGCGCACCCGGCCCGCTTCATCCACATCAAAATAGCTGGCGCACTGCTCCAGCGCCTTTTTGAGGATCTCCCCGGTGACCTCCAGCACGCACAGGGTATTGCTGTACACATAGCTGGCCACCACATCCCGCACGGTGACGGCGCTGTCGAAGCCCCGCACGCTGTTGGCCAGGGCAGC
>CADAHU010000105.1 GCA_902787835.1 uncultured Eubacteriales bacterium | reverse complement strand
CGGTGCGCAAAGCGCACCGCTGAACAAAGGGAAAATCCCTGAAAAATGAACAAGCTCATTTTTCAGGGATTTTCCCTTTGTTCTTTTTGCCCGGGAACTTGCTTGGCGAACGTAACCAAACTGGCGGAAACAAGTTTGGTTTTTAATTCAAGCTGGTTCGCCCGTTGGGATTCCAAAGGGCCGAAGGCCCTTTGGCGCAGAGCTCGAGGCCGCGGAGGCCTCGAACGTTCCCCATTCCCCGTCAAATCCCAATTTGCAGAGCGTGCTATCCGATCTGCGCCAGATACCGCCTCAGCGCGTCCCGCCAATCGGGCAGGGGCGTGAAGCCGTTTTCGGCCAGCTTGCCCTTGTCCAGGCGGCTGTTCATGGGCCGTGCGGCTTTGGAGAGGCCGTATTCCGCGGTGGAGACGGGGATGACCTTTACGGCCTTCCCGGCCTGACGGAAGATCTCGCACGCGAAATCATACCAGCTGATATAGCCGCCCTCGTTGGTGGCGTGATAATAGCCGTATTTGTCGCTCTCGATCATATCGGCCAGCAGGCGGCTCAGATCGGGGGTGTAGGTGGGGGTGCCGATCTGGTCGTTCACCACCCGCAGGGTATCGTGGGTTTCGCCGAGGCGCAGCATGGTCCTGACAAAGTTGTTGCCATGCAGGCCGAAAACCCAGGCGATGCGAACGATAAAGTATTTTTCCAGCAGTCCGGATACCGCCAGCTCGCCCTCCAGCTTGGTCTTTCCATATACGCTCAGCGGGGCGTAAGCCTTGCAGTCCGGCTGCCAGGGCGCGTCGCCCGCACCGTCAAACACGTAATCGGTGCTGATGTACAGCATTTTGCAGCCCAGCGTCCTGCAGGCCTCGGCGATGTTCCGGGTGCCCGCGCCGTTGATGGCCTGCACCTTATCGCGGTTTTCGGCGTCCTCCGCGGCGTCCACCGCTGTCCAGGCGGCGCAGTGGATCACGGCGTCGGGCTTAATTTCGTCCAGCAGGCGCAGCACCGCCGCCCGATCGGTGATATCCAGCGGACAATCGCCGGTCAGATCGCTGCCGATGGCCGTATGCCCGCGCTTTTGCAGCTCCTCCACCACGTCATGGCCCAATTGCCCGTTGGCCCCGGTGACAAAAATCTTCATGGCTGTTTACCTGTTCCCGTACATTTTTTCGTAGTAGTTCTGGTATTCGCCGCTGATGATCTCCTGCCACCAATCGCGGTTGTCCAGATACCACTGGATGGTCTTTTTGATGCCATCGGCAAATTTGGTCTCCGGCAGCCAGCCCAGCTCATTGTGGATCTTGGTGGGGTCGATGGCGTAGCGCATGTCGTGGCCTTTGCGGTCGGTCACGTGGGTGATCAGGCTTTCGGGCTTGCCCAGCTCCTTGCAGATCAGCTTTACAATATCGATGTTGCGCATCTCGTTATGGCCGCCGATGTTGTATACCTCGCCCATGCGGCCGTTATGGATGATCAGATCGATGGCCTTGCAGTGATCCTCCACGTAGAGCCAGTCGCGCACGTTCAGCCCCTCGCCGTATACCGGCAGCGGCTTGTCGTTCAGGCAGTTGGCGATCATCAGCGGGATCAGCTTTTCCGGGAAATGATAGGGGCCGTAGTTGTTGCTGCAGCGGCTGATGGTCACCGGCAGGCCGAAGGTGCGGTGGTACGCCAGCACCAGCAGATCGGCGCTGGCCTTGGACGCGCTGTAGGGGCTGCTGGTGTGGATGGGCGTCTCCTCGGTAAAGAACAGATCGGGCCGGTCCAGCGGCAGATCGCCGTACACCTCGTCGGTGGATACCTGATGGTAGCGGGTGATGCCGTATTTGCGGCAGGCGTCCATCATGGTCTGGGTGCCCAGAATGTTGGTCTTGAGGAATACGCCCGGATCCTCGATGCTGCGGTCCACATGGCTCTCCGCCGCAAAGTTGACCACGATATCGGGGTGCTCCTCTTCAAACAGCCGGAACACCGCTTCCCGATCACAGATATCGGCCTTGACGAACCGGAAATTGGGCTTGTCCATCACGCCCTTCAGCGTGGAGAGGTTGCCCGCGTAGGTCAATTTATCCAGGCAGATGATGCGGTAATCCGGATGGGTATCCAGCATATGGAAAATGAAGTTGCTGCCGATAAACCCGGCGCCGCCGGTAACGATGATGGTCATGGCTGCCTCCTTTTTAATATGTGATTCGCATGGGCCGTTTCAGTGCTTTCAGCCTATACGAAGCGATGCGCTGCTCCATTCCCCTGACAGGGGAAAATCAGTTGCCGCTTTCCTCGGGCGTATAACCCAGGTCGGCCGCTTTTTGATACCATTCTGCGGCAATCTCCGCGTCCTGCGGCAGGCCGCCCATGCCGTCGGCATACATGCGGCCGACCATGTGCGCGCACGGCCCGCTGCTCATTTCCGCGCCGCGGACGAACAAGGTTATTCCGTAGGTATAATCGGGCTTCTTGAGATACCCGTTTGGCGCCATATCGCTCAAATAGGTCAGGCCGCCTTCCAGACATTTTTCAGCGGTGGAAAAGAAATTGATAAACGCCTTCATCCGGCCGAAATACTGCGTTTGATTGCCGGCTGTATAGATCAGGCCGTCGGGCGTCACCGAGATATCGGCTGTATCGCCATCCTCATAAACCATGTGAATGGTGTCGTTCTCCAGCGTCCAGGGGGCTGCGTATTTGTTATCGTTGATCATGACCTTGGCCGTGCCGTCCACCCGGAGCGTGAAATATTTTCGTTGCCCTCGTTGGCCGGATCGTTATAGGTCGTATCGCCGATGGTCAGGCGGACCATTGTCCAGCTGCCAAAAACGTCGGTGGCTTCAAACGCCAGCGCCGGGATGCAGACAAACACCAACGCCAGCGCGAGAAGCAAGGCGGTCAGCTTTTTCATGGCGTTTTCTCCTGCTTAAAGCTCGCCGTATACAAAGTTGCAGTCGCTGTCGGCCAGCAGAGGGCTGGCGGTGTCCTTGGCGCTGAGCAGCTCTTCCTTCACCTCGCCCCAATCCACGCCGATGGCAGGGTCGTTGAAGCGGATGCCGCGGTCGCACTCCTTGCTGTACAGGTTATCCACCTTGTAGCAGAATTCCACGTCGTTCGTCAGCGTTTTGAATCCGTGGCCGAAGCCCCGGGGGATCATCAGCATGCGCTTGTTCTCGGCGCTGAGCTCCACCGCCACCCACTGGCGATAGGTGGGGCTGCCGCGGCGCAGATCCACCGCCACGTCCAGCACCGCGCCCCGGGTGACGCGCACCAGCTTGGCCTGGGCGTAGGGCGCGTTCTGGAAGTGGATGCCCCGCAGGATGCCCTGCTGGCTGGAGTAGCTCTGGTTGTCCTGCACAAAATCGTAATGCAGGCCCAGCTGCTCAAAATTGCGGGTGGACCAGGTCTCCATAAAATACCCGCGCTGATCGCCGAACACCTGGGGCTCGATGATGTATACGCCGGGCAGCTTGGTTTCAATCTTGTTCATCAGTAATGCAGCCTTCCTTCCGATACGGCCTTCAGGTGCTCGCCATAGGGGCTCTTGCCGTAGCGCCGGGCGCTCTCCAGCAGCTTCTCCCTGGTGATCCAGCCGTTTTTATAGGCGATCTCCTCCGGCGCGCTGATCTTGATGCCCTGGCGCTTTTCAATCATGCGGACAAAGTCCGCCGCGTCCACCAGGCTGTCCATGGTGCCGGTATCCAGCCAGGCGAAGCCCCGGCCCAGCAGCTGCACGTCCAGCAGCTCCTTTTTGAGGTACATATCGTTGAGGGTGGTGATCTCCAGCTCGCCCCGGGCGCTGGGCCGCACATCATGGGCCATGGACGATACGCCGGCGGGGTAGAAGTACAGGCCGGTGATGCAGTAATTGGATTTGGGATGCTTGGGCTTTTCCTCCACCGAAAGCACGCGGCCCTGTTCGTCGAATTCCACAATGCCGAAGCGCTCGGGATCGTTTACGTAATAGCCAAAGATGGTGGCGCGGCGGTGATCCTGGGCGTTTTCCGCCGCGGCGCGCAGGATGCGGCTGAAGCCGTTGCCGTAAAAGATGTTATCGCCCAGCACCATGGCGCAGGCTTCGCCGCCGATGAACTCCTCGCCCAGAAGGAACGCCTGGGCCAGGCCGTCGGGGGAGGGCTGCACCTTGTATTGGAGATGCACGCCAAACTGGCTGCCGTTGCCCAGCAGATGCTCAAAGCGCGGGGTATCATCGGGGGTGGAGATGATCAGGATATCCTGGATGCCCGCCAGCATCAGCGTGCTCAGGGGATAGTAAATCATGGGCTTGTCGTACACCGGCAGCAGCTGCTTGCTGGTGACCATGGTCAGGGGATACAGCCGCGTGCCTGCGCCGCCCGCCAGAATGATGCCTTTCATGCGTTCCGTCATTCCTTTCGTGCAATTACCTAATTTATATTATCATACCATAAAAATACAAATTCGTCCACAGGCGGTTATTCCGCGTTTCCCAGCATGATTACGCCCGCGTCCCGGGGCGCTGCGGCCACGCGTTCGGCCCCGGCCCGGCGCAGTTCCTCCGGCGTGCGGAAGCCCCAGCCCGCGCCGATGAAGCGCATCCCCGCGTTCCGGCAGGTCTCCAGATCGGTGGGCGTATCGCCGATGTACCAGAAATCCTCTGGCGTCAGGCCCATTTCCGCGGCGATGTCCAGCGCGGCGGCGGGGTCGGGCTTGATGGGCACATTGGGCCGCCGCCCCCGCAGCAGCGCGAAGGGCGCGCCGGGCAGGTAATGGGCGATCACGTGCTCCACGTCCTCCTGATCCTTGTTGCTCAGCACCGCCAGGCGCAGCCCGGCGGCATGCAGGGCCTGCAACAGCGCGGGAATGCCGTCGTACACATGGGAGGTATCGTTGCAGTGGACGGCGTACAGCGCCCGGTAATCGGTATACACCGCGTCAAACAGCGCGTCCTGCCCCGGGCCGATGGCGCGGCGGGTCAGGTTGGCCGCGCCGTCCCCGGTAAAATACCGGTAGGCGTCCATGGGATGAATGGGCAGGCCATGGGCGGCCAGCGCCTGGTTCATGCAGCGGGAGATATCGGGAAGGGTCTGGATCAGCGTGCCGTCCAGATCAAACAAAACAGCCTTGGGGGCGGTCATATCGGTTCACCTCACCGTTTATTTTACCATAACCTGCCGTATGAAGCAACGCCTGGCGGCGCATACTGTGCCCGGAGGTGTGTTGATATGGAAACGGAAAACCGCGATAAACCGCGCCGCGTGGCGCTGACCGTGCTGGCGGCCCTGCTGGTGGCGGCTGCCGCCCTGGGGACGGCGCTGAGCCTGGGCGGCGGGGTCAGCGCCGTCAGCCGCTCCCGGGAAGGGGTGGAGGATAACTGCCAGCTGATCCAGACCCTGCGCTACGCCCGCTGCGGGCATGAGGTGGTGCGCCGGCTGCAGGTGGATCCTGAATACAAGGGCTGCACCCTGGCGCAGATGCAGCAGGCTTACCCGGAGTGGGACATCACCAGCTTTTCGCCCGCGGAGATCGAGATGAGCCGTACGCTGCAGATCTTCTGCCCGGAGCATCTGGTGGTGCTGCCCGACGGGGCGGGGGTGCTGGGCGTATATGAGAACAAATACGGCGATGGTTATGCCCTGCGCACCCAGCTGGATATCCCGCTGACCGATCTGCCGGAGAGCGTGCGCGAGAGCGTGCACCTGGGCGTGGGCTTTTCCGATGAAGGGGAGATCGAAAGCTGGCTGGAAACGCTGGAAAGTTGACATCTCCCGCAGGAGATTGTATACTGAAATTGCGCCTCCGGGCGCAGGAGGTACGCATTGATGAAGAAAAAGAGCGGCGGCTCGCCGCTGGGCTGGATCCTGGCCGTGGCGCTGATCTGCGCGGTGGTGATGGTGGGCCTGGCGGCGGCGGCCAATCGGCAGCAATACAGCGCGGAGGCGGCCATCACGCCCACCCCGTCCATTACGCCGCGCACCGTGCGCATCACGGAGGATCCCGCGCAGCCCACCTCCACGCCCACGCCGCGGCTGTTCCAGCTGAACGCCGTGGGGCTGGAGGTAAAGCAGCTGCAGCAGCGGCTCCAGGAGCTGGGCTATTATCAGGACGCGGCGGACGGCCAATACGGCGCCGGCACCCGCGCGGCGGTGCAGACCTTCCAGCAGCAGAACGGGCTGGAGGCCGATGGCATTGCCGGCGAGGATACGCTGAACCTGCTCTATTCCGCCCAGGCCCGGGTCTTTACGGCCACCCCCACGCCCTCCGCCACGCCGGAAACGCTTACCAGCGGCTCCAAGGGCGAGCAGGTGCAGCGCATGCAGCAGCGGCTTAAGGAGCTGGGCTTTTATACCGGGGCCATTGACGGCGATTACGGCAGGGGCACCCGCACCGCGGTGATCACCTTCCAGCAGCAGCACGGCCTGGACGCCGACGGCATTGCCGGGCAAAAGACGCTGCAAATGCTGTATTCCGACGCTGCTCATGCGATGGAAGTCACGCCCACGCCGGAGCCGATCCACGTGATGGCCGACGGGATGCCGCTGCTGGTCAATAAGGAGCATCCGCTGCCTGGAGATTTTGTCCCCGCCGATCTGGTGGATATGTCCATGTACTGCGATTCGTCCCTGGTCAAGATCAAATACAAGGGCACTCAGGGCGTGCGCGAGGCGGTGGACGCGCTGATGGAAATGCTGCGGGCCGCCCAAGCCGACGGCGTGACCGGCTGGCAGGTGAGCGCCGCCTACCGCAGCATCAGCGAGCAGCAGGAGATCTTTGATGATTCGGTGGCCAGCTATATGAAGGATCGGGGCATGAGCCGCACCCGGGCCATCAGCGCCACCAGCAAAACGGTGGCCGATCCCGGCGCCAGCGAGCACCATACCGGCCTGGCCTTTGATATCACCGTGCCCAACATCGCAAGCTTCAAAAGTACCAAACAGTGCAAGTGGATGCACGACCACTGCTGGGATTACGGCTTTGTGGTGCGCTATCAGGCTGATAAGGAGAGCATTACCGGCTTCCTGGCCGAAGCCTGGCATATCCGCTACGTGGGCAGGGAGCACAGCGTCGTCATGCGCGACCGCAACCTCTGTCTGGAGGAATACCTGGCCATCGCGCAGTAACGCCAACAGAATCAACGCCCGCCCTTTCAAACGGCTTGAAAAGGCGGGCGTTCCCATAAAAACGGGGGCGTTCCTTCTTGGAGCCCAAGAAGGAACCGAAGAAGGCTGCGTTTGTCGCCGTAAATGCTGCAGGCTGCACGCCAACTGGCTTTAACGCCGTCCACCGTTCCCGGGCAGCACGGCTTTGCCGTGCGCGCGGTGCGCAGGGCGCACCGCTGAACAAAGAGAGAAATCCGGAAAAATGAGCTCGTTCATTTTTCCGGATTTCTCTCTTTGTTCTTATTGCCAGGGAACTCTCTTGGCGACCGTGACCAAACTGGCAGAAACAAGTCTGTTCGCCAATTCAAGTTGGTTTGCCCGTTGGGAGTCCAGAGGGCCGAAGGTCCTTTGGCGCAGGTCTGGGCGCGCGGAGCGCCCAGCGTCTTTCCCCACAAATTCCAATTTGCAGATGTTCTGTTCCTGCTGACGATCGGGATCAGGCGAGCTTTTTAACGAGGATCATTTCCACGCTGTTGCCGCGGATGGACACCTTTACGTTGTCCGCCACGTGGGCGACCACGGATTTTTCCAGCTGCTGCTCCCTGTAATCATCCAGGGACCAGATGCAGTTGCTGTACATCTGCGGGGAGCCCGCGCCGAACCCGGCGGAGAACATGGGCACGCTGCTGGAGGACTCAAAGAAGGAGCAGATCTTTCCCATGAAGCCGCGGGTGGCCTCGTTTTTCCCGCTGGTGGAGGCGGAGAGCAGCTGCTCCCGCTTTTTCTCGGTGATCAGGCTGTTGACCCGCAGATGCAGGGTGTACACCTGATCCTCGTCCTCCAGCCAGAATTCGCCCTCCACATTGCCCGTGATGGCCCGCATCATGGACATGGTCTCCTCAGCCAGCAGCCGAAGATACAGGGCGCCTTTGGGCGAAAGCCCTTTGTAGGCCGCCACTTTATCCACCTGCGCCAGAGCGGCGTCCATATTGCTGCCGTCGCTGGAGATCAGCATGATATCGGTTTTCACGGCGCACCCTCCTTACTCGATGGTCAGGATATCCGCGAAGCCGGTCACGTCGAACACTTCCTGAACGATCTCGTTGGCGTTCCTGATTTTCATGCCGGATTTGCCTGCCATCTGCTTATGCGCGCTCAGCAGCACGCGCAGGCCGGCGGATGAAATGTAGTCCAGCTTGGAAAAATCCAGGATCAGGCTTTCCACGCCGTTCAGGGAGGCCTTCAGCTCCGCTTCCAGCTGGGGGGCGGTGGTGGTGTCCAAGCGGCCTTCCAGGGCCAGGGTCAGGGCTGCGCCGTTCTGCTGCTTGTTGATGGTCATGATGCTATCCTCCTCTTATTGGTACCTTTCGGCAGATGAAAATGGCTGTATGCCTCGTTCAAAGAACAACGATTGATCCCGTGCCGGGACAGGCTCGCAGCGCAATTGCTTTCTAACCTATTAAATTCGGCGGCGCAATGCGCTTTTCCTCCCGGCGAGGATGCGTTTGAAGCAAAATCTGCGCCATGGCGCGCGCGCTTCCTTCCCATCTATTCTACCGCGGATTGTTCCGCTTGTCCAGGGCGGCTTTCATGGCCTTTTCCATATTGGATACGGGGGAGCGGGCGCTGTTGTTGCGGCGCAGGATCTCGGCGATCTCCACCTTGGCGGCCTCCACCTCCCGGCGGAACTCGTTGGCCGAGAGCCGCAGCGCGCCGCCACCCAGGATAATGACCTGCTCCAGGGCGTCGGAGGTGGCCACGCGCACCCGGCGGTCGGGCCTGCGGGCGATCTGGCGGATGGTCTTTTCGATGTAATTATCCGCGGTTTCCGCTTCCTTGGTGTATACGCACCTTGTAGGCGTCGAACACCAGGATCAGCTCGCAGGGCTTGAAGCCGCGGTAATTGCTCAGGATATCCTGCAGGCTCTTGCGGGCGTCCTCCAGGCTCTGGCGGCTCAATTCCTTGAGATCGGGCCAGGCAAAGATGATGTTGTACCCGTCCACCAGAAGGTATTCCTCCTGGGGTGTCAGGATCTGGATGGGCCGGTCGTTCACCGTGGGCCGCGCCTGGGGCGCCGCGCCGCCCTTGCGCTCCTTGATGGGGCCGTAGGTGCGCTCAAAGATGGCCTGCAGGCGCTTGTCCTCCTCGGCGGTGCCCCGGTACGCGCCGGGGCTGGACGCGACAGGCGCGGGCGCGGCCTCCTGCGCGGGCGCTTCGGCCAGCGCGCCGGTGTGCAGATGCATAAACTGCGGCACCTGATTCCACCGGACGATGAAGCCCGCGCCATGGCTGCAGAATACGGAGTCCGGGCTGTTTTCCGTATCGCG
>CADAHU010000104.1 GCA_902787835.1 uncultured Eubacteriales bacterium | reverse complement strand
TAAGCTACGCATCGGGTCCCGTGCGATATCACAGCGTGAACCTTGTCAGGTCCGGAAGGAAGCAGCAATAAGCGCCAGCTGATATGTGCCGCGGGAGTGCCCGGTGCGTAGTATTTTTGTTGCCCTGCGCCCTTCACAAATGCGAACATATGTGCTATAATGGCCGCTGTAAATCGCACTGCGGAGGAGCAACATGCACGATTCCATCATTATTAAAGGCGCTCGGGAGCACAACCTGAAAAACGTGGACGTTACCCTGCCCCGGGACAAAATGATCGTGTTTACCGGCCTGAGCGGCTCGGGCAAGAGCAGCCTGGCCTTTGATACCATTTACGCCGAGGGCCAGCGCCGCTATGTGGAGAGCATGTCCTCCTACGCCCGGCAGTTCCTGGGCCAGATGGACAAGCCCGACGCCGATCTGATCGAGGGCCTGAGCCCGGCCATCAGCATCGACCAGAAGACCACTGCCCGCAACCCGCGCTCCACCGTGGGAACGGTGACGGAGATCCACGATTATCTGCGCCTGATGTACGCGCGCATCGGCATCCCCCACTGCCCCAACTGCGGCCGGGAGATCCGCCAGCAAAGCCTGGATGAGATCGTGGCGGCGGTGCTGGCCATGCCCGAGGGCAGCCGCATCCAGCTGCTGGCCCCCATCGTCCGCGCCCGCAAGGGCGAGCACGTAAAGCTGCTGGAGCAGGCGCTGAAGGACGGCTTTATGCGCGTGCGCATCGACGGCGAAATGTACCCGCTGGACGAGACGCCCGCCCTGGATAAGCAAAAAAAGCACACCATCGAGATCGTGGTGGACCGCCTGGTGGTGCGGCCCGATATCCGCCAGCGGCTCACCGACAGCCTGGAGACCGCCATGAAGCAGAGCGGCGGCCTGGTGACGGTGCAGGATGTGACCACCGGCGAGGAAACCCAGTTCAGCCAGAATTACGCCTGCCCGGACTGCGGCGTGAACATCGAGGAGCTGGCCCCCCGCATGTTCTCCTTCAACAATCCCTACGGCGCGTGCCCGGAATGCGCCGGTCTGGGCGAGATCATGAAGATCAGCCCCGATCTGTGCATTCCCGATAAGGACAAGAGCCTGAACGAAGGGGCGGTCAGCGCCATGGGCTGGAACAGCGGCGAGGGCGGCAGCTTTGCCCACTCCGTATTCCAGGGGCTGGCCGACCACTACGGCTTTTCCATGGATGCGCCGGTGCGCGATCTGCCCAAGGAGGCCATGGATGTGATCCTGTACGGCACCGGCGGCACGAAGGTGGACGTGGCCTACGAGAGCGTCAACGGCCACGGCAACTACAAAACAGCCTTTGAAGGGGTGATCAACGCCCTGGAGCGCCGCTACCGGGAGACCAGCAGCGAGGGCATGAAGGCCGCCTATGAGGAATACATGAGCCACGAGCCCTGCCCCCATTGCCAGGGCAAGCGCCTCAAGAAGGAAGCGCTGGCCGTCACCGTGGGCGATAAAAACATCGCCCAGGTCAGCGATCTGAACATCCAGAAGGCCCGGGATTTCTTTAAGGGGCTCACCCTGGGCCCCACCCAGCGGATGATCGCGGAGCCCATCCTGAAGGAAGTCAACGCCCGGTTGGGCTTTTTGTGCGACGTGGGCCTGGATTACCTGACCCTCTCCCGGGCAGCCGCCACCCTGAGCGGCGGCGAAGCCCAGCGCATCCGCCTGGCCACCCAGATCGGCAGCGGGCTGGTGGGCGTGCTCTACATCCTGGACGAGCCCAGCATCGGCCTGCATCAGCGGGATAACGCGCGGCTGCTGGCCACGCTTAAAAACCTGCGCGATCTGGGCAATACGCTGATCGTGGTGGAGCACGACGAGGAGACGCTGCGCAGCGCCGATTACGTGGTGGATATCGGCCCCGGCGCCGGCGAGCACGGCGGCGAGATCGTGGCCTGCGGCACGGTGGAGGATGTGATGAAGGCGCCGCGCTCCATCACCGGCGATTATCTGGCGGGCCGCAAAAGCATTGCCATCCCCGCCCAGCGCCGCGTTCCCCGGGGCTGGCTCACCGTAAAGGGCGCCAGGGAGCATAACCTCAAAAGCATCGATGTGCCCTTCCCCCTGGGGGTGCTGTGCTGCGTCAGCGGCGTATCGGGCAGCGGCAAAAGCAGCCTGGTAAACAGCATCGTGCATAAAACGCTGGCCCGGGATCTGAACCGCGCCCGCACCAAGCCCGGCGACTGCGACGGCATCGAGGGCATCGATCAGCTGGATAAAATCATCTGCATCGATCAGAGCCCCATCGGCCGCACGCCCCGCAGCAACCCGGCCACCTATACCGGGCTGTTTGATCTGATCCGCAAGGTGTTTGCCCAGAGCCCCGAAGCGAAGGTGCGCGGCTACAAGGAAAACCGCTTCAGCTTCAACGTGAAGGGCGGCCGGTGCGAGGCCTGCAGCGGCGACGGCCTGCTCAAGATCGAAATGCACTTTATGCCCGATCTGTACGTGCCCTGCGAGGTCTGCGGCGGCAAGCGGTACAATCACGAGACGCTGCAGGTCAAATACCGGGGCTATTCCATCGCCGACGTGCTGGATATGACGGTGGAGGAGGCCATGCGGGTGTTTGAAAACCACCAGCTGATCATGAACAAGCTGCAAACGCTGTACGACGTGGGCCTGGGCTATATGCGCCTGGGCCAGAGCAGCACCACCCTGAGCGGCGGCGAGGCCCAGCGCGTCAAGCTGGCCACCGAGCTCAGCCGCCGGGCCACCGGCAAAACCATGATCCTGCTGGACGAGCCCACCACCGGCCTGCACGTGGACGACGTGAGCCGCCTGGTGCGGGTGCTGCAGCAGCTGGTGGACGCGGGCAACAGCGTGCTGGTGATCGAGCATAACCTGGACGTGCTCAAGACCGCCGATTACCTGATCGACCTGGGGCCCGAGGGCGGCGATAAGGGCGGCGAGATCGTGGCCGCCGGCACCCCCGAGCAGGTGGCCGCGGTGGAAAAGAGCTACACCGGGCAATATCTGAAGCTTTCGGGGGTGAAGGCAGAAAAATGAGCAGCGTGCACGTATTTGAACCGTCATTCCTTCCCTACGGACGCGTGATCACAGGGATCCCGACGGCGGACATGATGTCCGTGCTGGCGGGCTTTCCCCTCCCGGAGGAGGGCATGGTCTATTCGCCCCGGGAGGACGACCTGCACGCTCAGCTGGATTTTGAGCCCTGGGGCGCGGCGCTGTATGCCGATATGCCCTATCAGCTGGGCTACTGCGCCGGCAGCAACGCGCGCGCCGACGCGCTGGTGCGCCATGGCGGCAGCGCCTATATCTGCGGAGACAGCGATTTTGAGCTGATCGTCCGGCACCGCTGGGAGGATACGCCCGCGCGCTTTGCCGTGCCGGCGCACACCCTGGTGGAGCTCTACGGCGATACCCTGCGCAGCGCGCCCCTGGGCCGGGACTTCCGCATCCTGGTGATCCTGCCCTTTGCCACCAACACGGAGTACCCCGGCGGATCGGGCGTTCCCAGCCGCAACACCTGGCAGGAGGAGCTGCCGGACTAAAAGGACTTTGTGCCTGTCACCCGCCCGCAGCAGTCTGCCAGCTTCTGGAACCCTGCGAATCAACAAAACCGCCTCCCGGAAAGCCGGGAGGCGGTTTGTTGGTTTTTTAGGAAGCTGCCTTATGCCCAGGGATTCTCGGTGGGATAGGGCAGATTGGCGGGCTGGTTATAGGCGATATCCTTGACGCCCAGGAGCTTGAACAGCTCGAAGAGAGCCTTGCCCACATGGCCGAAGGCCACAGCGCCGTGATGGGGATAGCGCTTCTGCACCAGCACGTGACGATAGAAGCGGCCCATCTCCGGGATGCAGAACACGCCGATGCCGCCGAAGGAGCGGGTGGGCACATCCAGCACCTCACCCTGGGCGATGTAGGAGCGCAGGCAGCCCTCGCTATCGCACTGCAGGCGGTAGAAGGTGATGAGGCTGGGAGCGATATCGCCTTCCAGGGTGCCGCGGGTGAAATCGGGCTCGCTGCCGGCGGGCTCCAGCAGGCGGTGCTGGATCAGCTGATACTTGATGGCGCGGGTGGAGCACATCTTGCACTCGGGGGTGTTGCCGCAATGGAAGCCCATGAAGGTATCGGTGAGCTTGCAATCGTACTTGCCCTTGATATCCTCGTCATAGATGTACTGGGGCACGCTGTTGTTGATATCCAGCAGGGTGACGGCGTCATCGGTGACGCAGGCGCCGATGTACTCGCTCAGCGCGCCGTAGATATCCACCTCGCAGGAGACGGGGATGCCCCGGCTGGCCAGGCGGCTGTTGACATAGCAGGGCTCGAAGCCGAACTGCTCGGGGAAGGCGGGCCAGCACTTATCGGCGAAGGCCACATACTTGCGCGCGCCCTTGTGGTTCTCGGCCCAATCCAGCAGGGTCAGCTCAAACTGCGCCATGCGCTCCAGCATATCGGGATAATAGGCGCCCTCGCCCATTTCCTTCTTCATGTCCTCCATGACCTCGGGGATGCGCTTGTCGCCGGCATGGGCCTTGTAGCTCACCAGCAGGTCCAGCTCGCTGTTCTCCTCGATCTCCACGCCCAGCTCGTACAGGCCCTTGATGGGGGCGTTGCAGGCGAAGAAGTCCTGGGGACGGGGGCCAAAGGTGATGATCTTGAGGTTCTTAACGCCGATATAGGCGCGGGCGATGGGCAGGAAATCGCGGATCATGCCGACGATATCATCGGCGGTGCCCACGGGATACTCGGGGATATAGCCGGTCAGATGGCGCATGCCCAGGTTATAGCTGCAGTTCAGCATGCCGCAATAGGCGTCGCCGCGGCCGTTGATCATATCGCCGTCGCCCTCGGCCGCCGCCACAAACATGCAGGGGCCGTCAAAATTCTTGGCGATCAGGGTTTCGGGGGTCTCGGGGCCAAAGTTGCCCAGGAACACCACCAGGGCATTGCAGCCGGCAGCCTTCACATCGGCCACAGCCTTGAGCATATCCAGCTCGTTTTCCACGGTCACGGGGCACTCGTACAGGCCGTCGCCATAGGCCTTGACGATATTGGCGCGGCGCATTTCGGACAGGGTAATGGGGAAACAGTCGCGGGATACGGCAATGATTCCCAGCTTAACATCGGGAATGTTGGAATGCATAACACACAACCTCCTTTATGGTGCGTACATGTTATCTATATTGTACCTAAAAGCGCCCATAATTGCAAGGTTATTTGGCGAATTTTATTGTCAGAAAAAAACAGTTATGTTATAATTGATAAAAATTGAGCATTCGAGGTGTCCGCATATGGATTTGAAACGCACCGCACTGGGAATCGAGCTGGGCTCCACCCGCATCAAGGCCGTCCTGATCGACGAAAACCACCTGCCCATCGCCCAGGGCAGCCATGAGTGGGAAAACCAGCTGGTCAACAACGTTTGGACCTACAGCCTGGAGGCCATCCACGGCGGCGTGCAGGCCTGCTTTGCCGATCTGAAGCGCGATGTGCTGGAGAAATTCGGCCAGAAGCTCACCGAGGTGGGCGCCATTGGCATCAGCGGCATGATGCACGGCTATCTGCCCCTGGACAAGGACGGCGCGCCGCTGACGGAGTTCCGCACCTGGCGCAATACCATGACCGGCGAGGCGGCGGAGAAGCTCACCGCCCTGTTCGGCTTCAATATCCCCCAGCGCTGGAGCATCGCCCACCTGTACCAGGCCATGCTGCGGGGCGAGGAGCACCTGCCCCGTCTGGCCAAAATCACCACGGTGGCGGGCTATCTGCATGAAAAGCTCACCGGAAAACAGGTGTTGGGCATCGGCGAGGCCAGCGGCGTGTTCCCCATCGACAGCGAGAAAATGACCTACGACGCCGGCATGATGGCAAAATTTGACGCCCTGATCGGGGAGATGGGCTATGCCTGGCGGCTGCGCGATGTGCTGCCCGGCTTCCTGATGGCGGGCGAGCAGGCCGGCGCGCTGACGGCGGCCGGCGCGGCCTTCCTGGATCCCGCGGGCGATCTTGTGCCCGGTATCCCCTTCGCCCCGCCCGAGGGCGACGCGGGCACCGGCATGACCGCCACCAACAGCGTGGCGCCCCGCACCGGCAACGTTTCCGCCGGCACCAGCGATTTTGCCATGATCGTGGTGGATAAATTGCCCGCCGTGCACCGGGAGATCGATATGGTCACCACCCCCACCGGCAAGCCGGTGGCCATGGTGCACTGCAATAACTGCACCAGCGATATCAACGCTTGGGTGGGCCTGCTGGCGGAGTTTGCCGGGGCCATCGGCGCGCAGGTGAACAAGGGCGATCTGTATACCCTTTTGTTCCAGAAGGCGCTGGAGGGCGATAAGGACTGCGGCGGGCTGCTCAGCTATAACTACCTGAGCGGCGAGGGCGTCACCGATCTGGACGCCGGGCGCCCGGTGTTCGCCCGCACGCCGGACGCCAAAATGACCCTGGCCAACTTTATGCGCACCCATCTGCTCAGCGCCCTGGCCACGCTCAAGATCGGCCTGGATATCCTGACCGTGACCGAAAAGGTGCCCATCGACAAGCTGTACGGCCATGGCGGCTACTTCAAGACCCCCGGCGTGGGCCAGCGCATGCTCTCCGCCGCCGTGGGCAGCCCGGTCTCCGTAATGGAAACTGCCGGCGAGGGCGGCCCCTACGGCATGGCGCTGTTGTGCGCTTATATGCTTTGGAAAAAGGAC
This sequence comes from uncultured Eubacteriales bacterium, assembly GCA_902787835.1. Taxonomy (GTDB): domain Bacteria; phylum Bacillota; class Clostridia; order Christensenellales; family Aristaeellaceae; genus SFMI01. Next base: position 1,112 of record CADAHU010000104.1, on the reverse strand, counting down.
GGCCAGAAGCTGGAGGATTACCTGAACGACGTGGTGTTCGCCAGCGCCAAATCCTCCACCCTGATGGCGGATGAGAGCGATATCCAGGGCTTCCGGGCCTTCCTGGAGCAGTATAAAAAGAGCCTTCCCGTGGAACGGGCGGCCATTGAAACGATGTGAGGTGCGCTATGCTGGAGCAACTGAAAGAACAAGTATGGAAAGCCAACCTGCTGCTGCCCAAGCACAACCTGGTGACCTTCACCTGGGGCAACGTCAGCGGCATTGATCGGGAACAGGGCCTGGTGGTCATCAAGCCCAGCGGGGTGGATTACGATACCATGACCGCCGAGGATATGGTGGTGGTGGATCTGGAGGGCAACCGCGTGGAAGGCAAATGGAAGCCCAGCAGCGATACCCCCACCCACGTGGAGCTGTACAAGGCCTTCCCGGAATGCGGCGGCATCGTGCACACCCACAGCCGCATGGGCACCACCCAGGGCGATTACTTCTACGGCGCGATCCCCTGCACCCGGCCCATGACCGACGCGGAGATCAAAGGCGAATATGAAAAAGAGACCGGCACTGTGATCATCGAGAGCTTCCGCACCCGCAGCATCGATCCCGCCGCCGTCCCCGGCGTGCTGGTGTTCAGCCACGGCCCCTTCGCCTGGGGCAAGGACGCCATGGAGGCCGTGCACAACGCCGTGGTCATGGAAGAGGTTGCCTTTATGGATTGGCACGCCATGATGCTGAACCCCGACCTGGGCCCCATGCAGCAGACGCTGCTGGACAAGCACTACCTGCGCAAGCATGGCAAAAACGCCTACTACGGCCAGGGCTGATCCTGTTCTTCGGCAGGAGAAAGACATCAGCAAATTGGGATTTGCGGGGAAGGGGGACGAACGGGGGCGTTCCTTCTTGGAGCCCAAGAAGGAACCGAAGAAGGCTGCGTTTGACGCCGTAAATGCTGCTGGATTTTCCGCCAACAGGCTTTAACGCCGTCCACCGTTCCCGGGCAGCACGGCTTTGCCGTGCGCGCGGTGCGCAAAGCGCACCGCTGAACAAGAGAAAAATCCGGAAAAATCAAACGAGCTTGATTTTTCCGGATTTTTCTCTTGTTCTTTTTGCCCGGG
>CADAHU010000103.1 GCA_902787835.1 uncultured Eubacteriales bacterium | reverse complement strand
TGCATAGAAATAGGGCTAACTGATCTACGCAAAATCAGTTAGCCCTCATTTTCAGAATGATGGATTTTTGTTGCCAAATTGTTGCCACGCGGGACTTTGGCCGCCCGGAAACCCTTATTTCATGCGGGTTTCAGGATTTCAGCCTTTATTCCCACTCAATGGTCGCCACCGGCTTGGGCGAGAGATCGTAGAGGACGCGGTTTACGCCGGGGACTTCGGTTACAATGCGGTTATTTCCTCGATGGAGGCGGTGATGGCGTCCTGGGTATTGACGGCGCGGATGATCACGGGGCGCTCCCAGCAGCGGGCATGGTTGCGGACGCCGGTGGAGCGGATATCGGGAACGATGGTAAAATACTGCCAGACAGTCTGGTTCAGGCCGGCGTTGGCAAACTCTTCGCGCAGAATGGCGTCGCTCTCCCGCACCTGCTCCAGGCGTTCACGAGTGATAGCGCCCACGCATCGCACGCCCAGCCCGGGGCCGGGGAAGGGCTGACGGTATACCATGCTGTGCGGCAGGCCCAGGGCCTCTCCCACAGCGCGGACTTCGTCCTTAAACAGCTGTTTAAGGGGCTCCACCAGCTCAAACTTGAGATCCTCCGGCAGGCCGCCCACGTTATGATGGGATTTGATGTTGCCGGCGGTCTTGGTGCCGCTCTCCAGGATATCGGGATAGATGGTGCCCTGACCCAGGAAGCTGATATCATCCAGCTTGCGGGCTTCCTCTTCAAACACGCGGATGAACTCCGCGCCGATGATCTTGCGCTTCTGCTCGGGATCTGCCACGCCTTCCAGTTTATCCAGGAAACGGTCCACCGCATCCACATAGATCAGGTTGGCGCCCATCTCCTCCTTAAAGACGCGCACCACCTGCTCCGGCTCGCCTTTGCGCAGCAGGCCATGGTTCACATGCACGCAGGTCAGCTGATCACCGATGGCGCGCAGCAGCAGCGCGGCCACCACGGAGGAATCCACGCCGCCGGACAAAGCCAGCAGCACCTTTTTATCGCCGATCTGAGCGCGCAGAGCGGCCACCTGATCCTCGATAAAGCCATCCATGGTCCAGTTGCGGGCGATCTGCGCTTCATCGATAAAGGAATCGATGATCTCCCGCTCCCGGCCATTCCAGGAGGAAGCGTTGACGCCGGACACCGTAAAATCGCAGCCCACGGCCAGCTTGGGCAGATCACAGGCCAGGACCGCCGCATCCGGGATCAGCTGCTGGCCGGCATAGGCGCGGTTGCTTCCGCCGTTATAAACCAAGCCCTTCAGGCCGGGCATCTTTTTTAATTCTTCCAGCGTGATATCATGGGCGACAATCTCACTGTACACGCCTGCCTTGCGTACGGCGCGGGCAATGGCGCTGTTCTCGCTGCTGCCAAAATCCAGGATTGCAATCATATCACGTGCCATAAAAATCCTCCCCAAATCATCTTTGAATACCCTACAAAGGTACAATATTTTGCAGCATCTGTCAAGAGATAATGCGAACATTTCTGCTCAAATTACGTTTTTAGTTCGCACATTTCAATAAATATATCCATGTAAAACGCCCATGCCGGGCAAAGCGAGGCATGGGCGTTCGGTTTATTGGAGCAGAAGGGACTCAATAGGTCTCCTGCAGCTCGATGTTCTTGTAGCGGCGCAGGCCGGTGCCGGCAGGGATCTGCTTGCCGATGATCACGTTTTCCTTCAGGCCCAGCAGCGGATCGACCTTGCCCTTGATGGCGGCTTCGGTCAGCACGCGGGTGGTCTCCTGGAAGGAAGCGGCGGACAGGAAGCTCTCCGTAGCCAGAGAAGCCTTGGTGATGCCCAGCAGCACACGGCTGGAATAGGCGGGACGGCCACCGGCCATGATGGTCTTCTCGTTGGCCTCCTCGAAGCGGAAAATATCGACAAAGCTGCCGGGCAGCAGGTCGGTATCGCCGTTATCCACCACGCGCACCTTGCGCAGCATCTGGCGGACGATGATCTCGATGTGCTTATCGCTGATGGAAACGCCGCCCTGGCTGTGGTACACGCTCAGCACTTCCTTGAGCAGGTACTCCTGCACGGCCTTGACGCCCAGGATGCGAAGCAGATCGTGGGGATTGATGGAGCCCTCGGTGAGCTCATCACCGGCCTTGACCACATCACCGTCGTTGACCTTGATGTGCACGCCGTAATGGATGGGATAAACCTTCTTCTCGTTGGGATCATCCTGATTGGTGATGATGACCTCGCGCTTTTTCTTGTTCTCGCTGAGGGTCACCACGCCGCTGATTTCGGCCAGGGTGGCATCGTGCTTGGGCTTGCGGGCCTCAAACAGCTCCTCCACGCGGGGCAGACCCTGGGTGATATCCGCAGTGCTGGCAATACCGCCGGTATGGAAGGTACGCATGGTCAGCTGGGTGCCGGGCTCGCCGATGGCCTGAGCCGCGATGATGCCCACGGCTTCGCCGATATCCACATCTCCCCCATGGGCCAGGTTCATGCCATAGCAGCGGGCGCATACGCCCTTCTGGCAGCGGCAGGTCAGTACGCTGCGGACCTGTACGCTCTTGAGACCGGCCTTGCCGATGGCATCGGCCTTCTTATAATCGATGGTCTCGTTCAGGCTGCAGATCAATTCGCCGGTCTTGGGATCGATGATATCCTCGGCAGCCACGCGGCCCAGCGCGCGCTCGGACAGGGGCTTCATCTCGCCGATGGCCTCGATCTTGATGCCGCGAACCTTCTCGCCGCGCTCCTCGAAGCAGTCGGTCTCGCGGATGATGACCTCCTGGGCCACGTCCACCAGACGGCGGGTCAGATAACCAGAGTCAGCGGTACGCAGAGCGGTATCGGACAGAGCCTTGCGGGAACCATGGGAGGACATGAAGAACTCCAGCACGTTCAGGCCTTCCAGGAAGTTGGCGCGGATGGGGATCTCGATGGTTTTGCCGGAAGGAGAAGCCATGTTGCCGCGCATGCCGGCCAGCTGGGCCACCTGGGCGATAGAACCGCGGGCGCCGGAGTTGGTCATCATGAAGATGGGGTTCTTCTGGGGCAGCACCTTCAGCACGCGGCCACGCAGGGCAGCGGTGGTGTCGTTCCAGGTCTGGATGACGTTGCGGTAACGCTCGTCCTCGGTCATCAGACCGCGGCGATACTTCTTTTCGATATCGCGCACGCGGTCGTCGGCAGCCTTCAGCATCTCCGGCTTTTCGGGCGGGATGATGATATCGCTGACGGCCACGGTGATGGCGCCGCGGGTGGAGTACTTGTAGCCCATGGCCTTGATGTTATCCAGCACGCGGGCGCAGACGTTTACCACCTTATCGATTTCCAGCTTGAACATATCGTCCATGCAGTTGCGGGGCTGGAAGCCCAGATCCTGGGGAATGTTCTCGTTGAAGATCAGCTTGCCCAGGGTGGTATCAATGAGCCGGCGCTCGGTAACGCCCTCCCAGGTGCGGGAAATACGCACCTTGATGGGGCTTTGCAGGGTGATCTGATGGGCCTGATAGGCCATCAGCGCTTCATCCTGATTGGCAAAGATCCTGCCCGCGCCGGGGGCCTCGTCATCCACGATGGTCAGGTAGTGGCAGCCGATAACCATATCCTGGGTGGGGCTGATAACGGGCTTGCCATCCTGGGGCTTCATCACGTTATTGGCGCAGAGCATCAGGAAGCGGGCTTCCGCCTGGGCTTCCATGGACAGCGGGACGTGGACGGCCATCTGGTCGCCGTCAAAGTCCGCGTTATAGGCGGTACAGGCCAGGGGATGCAGCTTCATGGCCTTGCCTTCCACCAGCACAGGCTCAAAGGCCTGGATGCCCAGGCGGTGCAGGGTAGGCGCGCGGTTGAGCAGCACAGGGTGGTCCTTGATCACGCCCTCCAGGATATCCCAGACCTCGGGCTTGACCTTTTCCACCATGCGCTTGGCGGCGCGGATGTTATGGGCAATGCCGTTCTTGACCAGCTTTTCCATAACGAAGGGCTTGAACAGCTCCAGCGCCATCTCCTTGGGCAGGCCGCACTGATGCAGGCGCAGCTCGGGGCCGACCACGATAACGGAACGGCCGGAATAGTCCACGCGCTTGCCCAGCAGGTTCTGACGGAAACGGCCCTGTTTGCCGCGCAGCAGATCGGACAGGGATTTGAGCGCCCGGTTGCCGGGGCCGGTCACGGGGCGGCCGCGGCGGCCGTTATCGATCAGGGCGTCCACAGCCTCCTGCAGCATGCGCTTTTCGTTGCGCACGATGATATCGGGGGTGCCCAGCTCCAGCATGCGCTTGAGGCGGTTATTGCGGTTGATCACGCGGCGGTAGAGATCGTTCAGATCGCTGGTGGCGAAGCGGCCGCCGTCCAGCTGCACCATGGGGCGCAGATCGGGCGGAATGACCGGCACCACGCTCAGGATCATCCATTCGGGGCGGTTGCCGCTCTGGCGGAAGGCTTCCACCACCTCCAGGCGCTTGATGGCGTGGGTGCGCTTCTGGCCTTCCCCCTCGCGGTCCTTTTCTTTTTCAATCAGGGTAGCGATCTCGGCCTTCAGCTGGGCGCTCAGGGCGTCCAGATCCAGCTCGGCCAGCATCTCATGCACGGCCTCTGCGCCGATGCCCACGCGGAAGGAGCCGCGCTCCTCAGGCGTCATGGCCATGATCTGGCGATAGCGGGCGTCGGTGATCAGGCTGTGCTTTTCAGCCTTGATCACAGCCTCATTGCCGGGATCCAGCACGATATAGCTGGCGAAGTACAGCACCTTTTCCAGAGCGCGGGGGCTGATATCCAGGATCATGCCCATCCGGCTCGGGATGCCCTTAAAATACCAGATATGGCTGACGGGCGCGGCCAGCTGAATATGGCCCATGCGCTCGCGGCGCACCTTGGCGCGGGTGATCTGCACGCCGCACTTATCGCAAACCTTGTCCTTATCCTTATACTTGATGCGCTTGTATTTGCCGCAGTTGCACTCCCAGTCCTTGGTAGGTCCAAAGATGCGCTCGCAGAAGAGGCCGTCGCGCTCGGGCTTGAGGGTGCGGTAGTTGATGGTTTCAGGCTTGGAGACCTCGCCGTAGGACCATTCGAGAATCTGCTCAGGCGACGCCATGCCGATTTGGATGGCATCAAGATTGGTCAGTTCAAACATTCCGTCTCACACACTCCTTCGCAGCTCACTGGATGTCGTCGTCATCAATATCGGAGAGCGGATCATCATTAAAATCCGCAAAATCAGCGTCGTCATCGCCGCCCAGGCCGTCCAGGGTGCCCAGCTCGTCATCGATATCGGTGATATCGGTAATATCGTCGATATCCTCGTAATCGCCGGGCATTTCGCCTTCGCCGCCGCCCAGCAGATCATCGCGTTCATCGTCGCGGCCGCTGCGGGCAGGCGCTTCGCTGATATCGTCGTCATCGTCATCGCGGATCTCAATGACCTCGCGTTTTTCATTGAGCACCTTGATATCCAGGCACAGGGACTGCAGCTCCTTGATCAGCACCTTGAAGCTCTCCGGCACGCCGGGGGTGGGGATGTTCTGGCCCTTGATGATGGCCTCATAGGTCTTGACGCGGCCCACGATATCATCGGATTTAACGGTCAGGATCTCCTGCAGGGTGTTGGCGGCGCCGTAGGCCTCCAGGGCCCAGACTTCCATCTCGCCGAAGCGCTGGCCGCCGAACTGGGCCTTGCCGCCCAGGGGCTGCTGGGTCACCATGCTGTAGGGGCCGGTGGAGCGGGCATGCATCTTATCATCCACCAGGTGATGCAGCTTGAGGTAATACATGATGCCCACGGTGACGGGGTTCTCGAAGGGCTCGCCGGTGCGGCCGTCGTACAGGATGGTCTTGCCATCCTCCCGCAGGCCGGCCTTGCGCAGGCACTCGGCAATATCATCCTTGGTGGCGCCGTCAAACACGGGGGTGGCCACCTTCCAGCCCAGCTTCTTGGCAGCCATGCCCAGATGCACTTCCAGCACCTGGCCCAGGTTCATACGGGAAGGCACGCCCAGGGGGTTCAGCACGATATCCAGCGGGGTGCCGTCGGGCATGAAGGGCATATCCTCTTCGCGCAGGATGCGGGATACAACGCCCTTGTTGCCGTGGCGGCCGGCCATCTTATCGCCCACGGAGATCTTGCGCTTCTGGGCGATATAGACACGGACCATCTTGTTGACGCCGGGGCTGAGCTCGTCCTTGTTTTCCCGGGTAAAGGTCTTGACATCCACGATGATGCCGCCCTCGCCATGGGGCACCTTCAGGGAGGTATCGCGCACCTCGCGGGCCTTCTCGCCGAAGATGGCGCGCAGCAGGCGCTCTTCGGGGGTCAGCTCGGTCTCGCCCTTGGGGGTGACCTTGCCCACCAGGATATCGCCGCTGCGGACCTCCGCACCGATGCGGATCACGCCATCCTCGTCCAGATCCTTCACCGCGTCGTCGCCCACGTTGGGGATATCGCGGGTGATCTCCTCCGGGCCCAGCTTGGTCTCGCGGGCTTCGGACTCGTATTCCTCGATGTGAATGGAGGTGTACATATCCTCCTTCACCAGGCGCTGGCTGAGCAGCACGGCGTCCTCGTAGTTGTAGCCTTCCCAGGTCATGAAGCCGATCAGGGCGTTGCGGCCCAGGCCGATCTCGCCGTTCTCTGTGGAGGGGCCGTCGGCCAGCAGATCGCCGACCTCTATGCGCTCGCCCTGGCTGACCCGGGGACGCTGGTTGATGCAGGTGCCCTGGTTGGAACGGATGAACTTGGTCAGCTTGTACTGATGCAGCTCGCCGTTATCATCCTTGATGGTCACCTGATCGGCGGCCACGCTGTGCACGATGCCAGCATGCTTGCTGAGCAGCACCACGCCGGAATCGTGAGCGGCCTTGTATTCCATGCCGGTGCCCACGATGGGGGCTTCGGGCACCAGCAGCGGCACCGCCTGGCGCTGCATGTTGGAGCCCATCAGGGCGCGGTTGGCGTCGTCGTTCTCCAGGAAGGGGATCATGGCCGTGGCCACGGAAACCACCTGCTTGGGCGATACGTCGATATAATCCACGTTGGCGGCGGGGACCTCCATGATCTCGTCGCGCCAGCGCACGGTCACGCGGTCGTTGGCGAAGGTGTTATCGGGATTCAGGGGCTCCTTGGCCTGGCCCACGTTGTAGTTGTCCTCTTCGTCGGCGGTCATGTAGACGATTTCGTCCGTGACCTTGCCGGTCTCCTTATCCACCTTGCGGTAGGGAGCCTCGATGAAGCCGTACTCGTTGATACGGGCATAGGTGGCCAGAGAGCCGATCAGGCCGATGTTGGGACCTTCAGGGGTCTCAATTGGGCAGATACGGGCATAGTGAGAATAGTGCACGTCGCGCACTTCCATGCCAGCGCGGTCGCGGTTCAGGCCGCCGGGGCCCAGGGCGCTCAGACGGCGCTTGTGGGTCAGCTCCGCCAGGGGGTTGGGCTGGTCCATGAACTGGGACAGCTGGGAGGAGCCGAAGAACTCCTTGATGGCGGCGCTGACGGGACGGATGTTGATCAGGTCGTTGGGCTTTACATCGTTGGCATCCTGGATGGCCATGCGCTCGCGCACCACGCGCTCCAGGCGGGTCAGGCCGATGCGCACCTGGTTTTGCAGCAGCTCGCCCACGCTGCGCAGGCGGCGGTTGCCCAGATGGTCGATATCATCGGTGACGCCCACCCCGTAGGGCATGCCCAGCAGATAGCTGACGGAGGCCGTGATATCATCCACAATGATGTGCTTTGGAACGATGTTGTGCACGTTCTCCCGCACGGCCTGCTTGATCTCCTCGGGGTCGGTCAGGCCCTCGATGGTGGCAAACAGGGTGGGCAGATGGGCAAACTCGTTGATGCCCACTTCCTTGGGGTCGAAGGGCAGGAAGCCGCGGGCGTCGGCAAAGTTGTTGCCCAGCACGCGCACCACGTGATCCTCGCACTGCAGATGCACCACGTTGATGCCGGCGTTCTGGATATCCAGCGCCTGGCTGCGCTTGATGGTATCGCCCTTCTTGACCAGCACCTCGCCGCTGCGGGGATCGATGATATCCTCCGCGGCGATCTGGCCGCCGATACGGGCGGCAACGCCCAGCTTCTTATTAAACTTATAGCGGCCCACGCGCATCAGATCATAGCGCTTGGGATCGAAGAACAGGTTGTTCAGCAGGGTGCGGGCGCCGTCCTCGGTGGGCGGCTCGCCGGGCTTCTGGCGCTTGTAGATTTCGATCAGGCCCTGGGACTGGGACTTGGTGCTGTCGCTGTTCTCCAGGGTTGCCAGCAGGCGCTCGTCCTCGCCCAGCAGACCGATGATATCGGAATCGCTGCCGTAGCCCAGGGCACGGAGCAGCACGGTGATGGGCAGCTTGCGGGCGCGGTCAATACGCACCCAGAGACCGTCGTTGGAATCGGTCTCATATTCCAGCCACGCGCCGCGGTTGGGGATGATCTGGGAGGCAAAAAGCTTTTTGCCCACCTTATCTATGGTCATGGAATAATAGGCGCCCGGAGAGCGGACCAGCTGGCTTACGATGACGCGCTCCGCGCCGTTGATCACAAACGTGCCATGCTCGGTCATCAGCGGGAAATCACCCATGAAAACTTCCGTTTCCTTGATTTCGCCGGTTTCCTTGTTCTTCAGACGGACAAACACCTTCAGCGGCGCGGCATAGGTCAGGTCGCGCTCACGGCAGCGCTCGATGGTATTCTTCGGCTGGGAATCCAGCGAATAATCCACAAACTCCAGGATCAGGTTGCCGCTGTAATCCACGATGGGAGATACATCAGCCAGCACTTCCTTCAGATCCTCCTGAAGGAATTTGCGGTAGCTGTTCTTCTGTACCTCGATCAGGTTGGGCATGTCCAGGACTTCATCGATGCGCGAGAAGCTCATGCGCTTGCAGTGCTTCCCCATTTGAACCTCGTGCACCATAAAAAGCAATCACCCCTTTACTCTTGCAGCACGTATCAGCCTTCATTTTTTGCGTTTTTGGATTGTACTTTTTTTGTTCTTTTTGCAAAAAAGTACCTTTCCCAAGGCGCAAAAACCTTAGTTTACCAATACTGGTGCAATTATAAAGTTTAACATACAAAAAAATCAATGTCAAGGCCGCTTTTTTGAAAATTTAGATAAAATATCCATCATTTTTACCGATCAGAGGCCTTCCGGGCACCGATCCCCTGTTTTGGGCAAAACAAAAGCCCCGGGCAGCGCTGTCCAGGGCCGGGAATTGTTTATTTTTTGTTTTTTTGTTTAAAGCGAATCCGGCAGGTTCTCCTCCGACCAGACGGGAACGCCGCGGGCGATGAGCCGCTCCGCCAGCACGCCGTTACCGGGAACCAATGTTCGGTTAAAGCTCCCGTCATAGACCGCGCCGCTGCCGCACATGGGGCTGCGGGCCTTGAGCACGGCGCAGGCGCAGCCCAGCATATCATACAGTTTTTCGGCCTGCCGCGCTCCCAGCTGATATGCGGCGGTGCGGTCCTCGCCCTCCGCCGAAACCACCTTGTCCCCCTTCCGCTCGCAGGGTGTGCGCGGGGTGGGCAGGCCGCCCAGCTGCTCCGGGCATACCGGGATCAGCGTATGCCTCTCCCCCAGCCGCAGCGCCGCGCCGCAGGCTTTTTCGCCGCCGTCATAGCGGCAGCACAGCCCCAGCAGGCAGGCGCTGATCAGGATGCGCATATCAAGCGATCTCCAGAGCGATCTCCATCATCTGGGTGAAGGTGTTCTGCCGGGCATCGGCGTCCAACTCCTCCCCGGTGAAGGGATTATCGGAGATCGTCAGCAGCGCCAGGGCGTTTTTGCCGGCGCGGGCCGCGTTAAGATACAGCGCGTAGGCTTCCATCTCCACGCCCAGCACGCCCAGCTTTTGCAGAGCGCCCAGGGGCTTGCTCTCGTCATAGAAGCAATCGGAGGAATACACGGGGCCCACGGGCATGGTAACACCCATCTTTTCGGCCTGCTCCACCGCCGCGCGCAGCAGCTTCCAGCTGGCGCAGGGGGCCAGATTGCCCTTGAACCCAAACTGCGCGCCAAAATCGGAATTGGAATAGGCGCTCATGGCGGCCACCACGCTGCGCAGCTTCAGATCGGGATGCAGCATGCCGGCGGAGCCGATGCGGATGATGTTCTCCACGCCGAAGAAGTTGAACAGCTCGTAGGAATAGATCCCAATGGAGGGAATGCCCATGCCGCTGGCCATAACGGAAACCTTTTTCCCTTTATAGTCTCCGGTATAGCCCTGGACGCCGCGGACGTTATTGACCAGTTTGGCGTTCTGCAGATAGGTATCGGCGATGAATTTGGCCCGCAGCGGATCGCCGGGCATCAGGACAGTGCGCGCAAAATCCTCCGGCTTACAATTGATGTGCGGAGTGGGTGTATTGCTCATGGATAAGCCCCCTTTTTGATGTTCGTTTTTCTGCATTCAGTATAAAATATCCGGAAAGGAAAGTCAACGGGCCGGGCCCGGGGAAATTGAAAACACAGCAGAAATATGCTATACTGAGACCGGCAAGAATACCGGAGCGGAGGAGCAGCATGCGCGAGATGGAAATCAGCAGCTGGGACGAGCTGCAGACGGCCGTTTTTGACGGCGTATGGGATGAAAAGATACAGCGGTATCGCAACAACCGGGTATTCCGCGGCATGAGCGACGCGGAATGGGGCCTTACCCCCTCCCTGAACCGCGCCTGCCCGCAAAACCTGGGGCTGGAAAAGATGATCCTGCGCTCCTTCCAGAAATA
>CADAHU010000102.1 GCA_902787835.1 uncultured Eubacteriales bacterium | reverse complement strand
TACGGCAGCTGGCGCAGTATTGCGGGCTGTCCATGTCGGCGGTCAGCAAGGCGCTGAACGGATACAGCGATATCAGCGATTCCACCCGCCTGGCGGTGCTCAAGGCGGCCAAGGAGCTGGATTACCATCCCAACGCCCATGCCCGGGCGCTGAAGGCCGGGGCCAGCTATAACCTGGGCGTACTGTTCAACGACGACAGCCAGAGCGGCCTGACCCATCCCTTCTTCTCCATCGTGCTGGAGCATTTTAAGCGCGAGGCGGAGCAGAGCGGCTACGATATCACCTTCATCGGCCACCGCATGGGCGCCGGGCGCATCACCTACCTGGATCACTGCCGCTACCGCGAGGTGGACGGCGTGTGTATCGCCTGCACCAACTTTGAGCAGGAGGAGGTGCGCGAGCTGGCCCACAGCGGCATCCCGGTGATCAGCATCGACCACGTGTTTGACAGCCTGCCCTGCATTTTTTCCGATAACGCGTCGGGCATGCAGCAGCTGATGGATTACGTGTACAGCCAGGGCCACCGGCGCGTCGCCTATCTGTACGGGGCCAGCAGCTCGGTATCCGATGTGCGCGTCAGCGCCTTCTGGGATTCGGTGCGCCGCCTGGGGCTTACGGTGCCGGAGGCGTACACCGCCCAGTGCGAGTATGTGCGTCCCCTGCCGGCTTACCAGGCCACCCAGGCCATGCTGGCGCTCTCGCCCCGCCCCACCTGCATTCTGGTGTGCGATGATTACGCGGCCATCGGCGCCCTGCGCGCCATCGGCGAGGCCGGGCTGCGCGTGCCGGAGGATATCTCCATCGCGGGCTTTGACGGCATCGAGCAGATGCAGGCCTTCCGCCCCCGGCTGACCACGGTCTATCAGGACGCCCCGCGCATCGGCCGGGAGGCCGCGCGGCAGCTGATCGCCGAGATCGAAGGCGCGCCCATCACCCCCGTCAGCAGCATCCCCACCCGCCTGATCCGCGGCGAAACGGTGGGCCGGGCGCCGGCGGAGGGATAAACGCAGTTTTTGTAATAGAAAATTGTTTTTATAGAAAGGCGGTTTTGGCAATGAGTCAAGCAACCCCGACCAAGATCAAGGATTCCGGCAGACGGCTTTCCTCCGGCTCCGGCTCCGCCAAACGGCAGTGCGCGTATCTGCTGATGGTGCTGCCGGGCGTGCTGTTCCTGCTGGCGTTCAACTACCTGCCCATGCCGGGCGTGATCCTGGCCTTCAAGTTCTACCAGATGCAGGTCCCGCCGGAAGGCGCGCTGATCCAGAACACCTTCCTGTACAGTATGTTCCACAGCCAGTGGAACGGGCTGAACAACTTTACCTACCTGCTCAAGGACGCCCCCATGCTGATCCGCAACACCGTGGGCTACAACCTGCTGTTCATGGTGGTGGGCCTGGTGCTGCAGGTGGGCCTGGCGGTGATCGTCAACGAGATGCGCAACCGCAAGACCGCCAAGGTATACCATACCATCATGTTCATGCCCTACTTCGTCAGCTGGATCGTGGTCATGTACGCCCTGTACGCCATGATCGCCGCCAACGGCTTCTTCAACCAGCTGATCACCGCCTCCGGCGGCACGGCCGTCAAATTCTACAACCAGAAGCAGTACTGGCCCTGGATCTTCCTGGTTGCCAATATCTGGAAGTACACCGGCCAGGGCTCCATCATCTACCTGGCCACGCTGACCGGCTTTGACGAGCAGCTCTACGAGGCCGGCGCCATCGACGGCGCCAGCAAGTGGCAGCAGTTCCGCTATATCACCCTGCCCCAGCTGATGCCCGTCATCGTCATGCTGCAGATCCTGGCCGTGGGCCGCATCTTCAACGGCGATTTCGATATGTTCTACTCCCTGCCCAACGGCTCGGGCACCCTGCGCCAGGTGACCACCACCATCGATACCTACGTGTACGATATGCTGAAAAAGGGCAACCTGCGCAACTCCTTCGGCTACGCCGGCGCCGGCGCCTTCTTCCAGGCCATCGTGGGCTTCGTGCTGATCCTGCTGACCAACGGCATCGTCAAGCGTCACCAGCCCGAAATGGCGCTGTTCTGATGAGGGGAGGGGCTCAAAATGACAACTGTTGATTACAAGAAGCTGGCCAAGGCCGAAAAACAGGCCGCCAAGCACAGCGCCGCCCGCAACCAGATTTCCAAGGGCACCAACGCCTTCTTTAACGTGCTGCTGATCGTGGGCTGCGTACTGACGGTGTTCCCGCTGTGGATCATCATCATCTCCTCCATCACCAGCGAAACCGCCCTGACTACCTACGGCTACCGCCTGTGGCCGCTGGAGTTCTCGGTAAACGCCTACACCTACCTGTTCCGTGACGGATCGGTGATCCTGACCGCCTATGGCAATACGCTGATCGCCACCCTGAGCGGCACCGTGCTCTCCGTGATCACCGTGGGCCTGTACGCCTACGCCCTGAGCCGCCCGGACTTCAAATTCAAAAAGTTCTTCACCTTCTTCAGCTTCTTTACCATGCTGTTTGGCGGCGGCATGGTGAGCTACTACAACATGTGCCGCAGCGTGCTGGGCCTGAAGGATACCGTCTGGGCGCTGTTCCTGCCCATGAGCTTCTCCGCCTACTGGGTCATCATCATGCGCACCTTCTACCAGAGCAGCGTGCCCGAGGCCATCATCGAATCCGCACGCATCGACGGCAGCGGCGAGTGGCGCACCCTGCTCCAGATCGTGTGCCCCCTGGCCATCCCCGGCTTCGCCACCGTGGGCCTGTTCAGCGCCATCGGCATCTGGAACGATTTCCGCAACTGCCTGCTGCTCAACGATAAGGCCCAGTACTTTAACCTGCAGTACACCATTTACCAGACCATGAACAACCTGCGCTTCCTGAAGGAGAACGCATCGCGCATGGGCGGCGTAAACGTGAGCAACCTGCCCGCCGAAACCTTCCGCATGGCCATGGCCGTGGTCACCGTGGGCCCCATCATCATGGCCTACCCCTTCTTCCAGCGCTACTTCGTCAAGGGCCTGACCGTCGGCGCGGTCAAGGGGTAAAAATTCATTTTCCTCCAGTGGAGGAAATAAAATGAATTTTTACAGAGCGCACACAGAGCAAAGGGCCCATAAAGGGCCGTTTGCGACAATGTGCGCGACCGGGATAATGCTTTCACTCGCTTTCACGGGCTCCCGCCCATGAAATAAAAACCGAATTTCAGGGGGACAACCCCTGGAAAACAAAAAGGAGGAAACTCAAATGCGTAAACTGGTATCCCTGCTGCTGGCGCTGATGATGGTCATCGCGCTGGTGCCCACTGCCATGGCTGATGATGTTTATACCCTGGACATCTATTGGGTCGGCAATGGCGACAACGAAGCCGTCCGCGCTGGCGTTGAGGCGGCTGTGAACGAGTATATCGAGCCCCTGATCGGCGCCCATGTGTCCTACCACATCATCGGCTGGGGCGACTGGAACGACAAGGCGATCAACGCCCTGCAGTCCGGCGAAAAGATGGACCTGATCTTCACCGCTGACTGGGAAGGCTACGGCATCGAAGTGGCCGGCGGCCTGCTGCAGCCCCTGGATGATCTGGTTGCCGAGTATGGCCAGGGCATCACCGAGACCCTGCCCCAGACCTTCCTGGATGGCGTCCGCGTGAACGGCGTCCTCTACGGCATCCCCACCAACAAGGAACTGTGCGTGCCCGAAGGCTTCATCGTCAACAAGACCGCTGCCGCCGAGATCGGCTGGGACGTGGTTGCTGATGATCCCGCCATCAAGACCACCGCGGATCTGGAGCCCTACCTGGCTGCCTACAAGGCTGCCCATCCCGATAAGTACCCCTACCTGATGGACGGTCAGGCTGGCCGCTGGGCCGATGAACCCTGGTGCCCCGACTGGGCGGGCATGGCCACCAACTCCGTCGCCATGAAGATGGCGAAGCAGGAAGACGGCACCTTCGACGAGACCGTGTACAGCATCTTTGAGACCCCCGAGCAGGAAGAGCATATCCGCCTGATGTATGCGTGGGGCCAGGCTGGCTACATCGATCCCGATGCTGCCCTGACCAGCTTCGACTACAACGGCACCTTCGGCCGCGGCGACTTCCTGGTATTCTCCCAGCCCCTGAAGGGCAATGGCATCAAGGCTGCTGAAATGTATGCCGCCAACGCCACCGCCGAGTTCGAGTGCGTTGAGATCACCATGCAGCCCAAGTACGTTGTGACCACCCATGCCGGCGGCTCCATGTTCGGTATCCCCGTGACCTCCAAGGATCCCGTGAAGGCCATGCAGTACCTGAACCTGATGCACTCCGACGCCACCCTGGTCAACCTGATGCTGTTCGGCGCCGAGGGCGTGAACTACACCAAGGTTAACGACCAGCAGGTTGAGCTGACCGACCAGAACTGGTACGGCGTGCATGGCGGTGCCTGGACCGTGGGCAACACCAAGCTGCAGTACGTGCTGACCAGCGAGGATCCTGCCAAGAACGAAATGCTGCAGTCCTATGCGGATGACGCCATCGCCACCGCTTCCCTGGGCTTCCGCTTCGTGAAGGACAACGTTGCTGATCAGATCGCCGCTGTTGACGCTGTGATCGCTGAGTATGCCAACCCCCTGATGTGCGGCCAGGTTGATCCTGACGACGCCACCCTGGGTATCGAAGCGATGAAGTCCGCCCTGGCTGATGCCGGCATGGCCGATATCATTGCCGAGGTTGAGACCCAGTATGCCGCTTGGAAGGCTGCTCAGGAGTAATTTCCTGATTGTATAACCCCGGGGAGCCGATGGAGCCCATCGGCTCCCCATCTTCATAACATATGTACACGGAGGACGATTGACGGCATGAAGTACGGCTATTTTGACGACGCGGCGCGGGAATACGTCATCACCACGCCCCGCACCCCCTATCCCTGGATCAACTATCTGGGCAGCGAAAACTTCTTCGGCATCATCTCAAACACCGCCGGCGGCTACTGCTTCTACCGTGACGCCCGCCTGCGCCGCATCACCCGCTACCGCTATAACAACCTGCCCGTGGATAACGGCGGCCGCTATTTCTACATCAAGGATGGCGATACCGTATGGAATCCCGGCTGGAAGCCCACCAAAACCGAATTGGACAGCTACTGCTGCCGCCACGGTATGGGCTATACCGTAATCGAAGGCAAAAAGAACGGACTGGCCGCCAGCCAGCTCTCCTTCGTGCCCCTGGGCGTCAACGCCGAGGTGCACCAGATCACCCTGAAAAACGAAAGCACCGCCGCCAAGGATGTGATCCTCACCAGCTTTGTGGAGTTCTGCCTGTGGAACGCTCAGGACGATATGCTGAACTTCCAGCGCAACTTCTCCACCGGTGAGGTGGAAATCGAAGGCAGCGTTATCTACCATAAAACCGAGTACCGCGAGCGCCGCAACCATTACAGCTTCTACGCGGTCAACGTGCCGGTGGACGGCTTTGATACCGATATGGAAACCTTCCTGGGCCTGTATAACGGCTTTGATGCGCCCCAGGCCGTCGTCACCGGCAAAATGGGCAACAGCCACGCCAGCGGCTGGCAGCCCATGGCCGCCCACCAGATCAAGGTTTCCCTGGCCCCCGGCGAAAGCAAAAAGTACAATTTCGTGCTGGGCTATGTGGAGCTCCCCAACGAGGAGAAGTTCGAGGCCCCCGGCGTCATCAATAAAAAGCCCGCAAAGGAGCTGCTCGCCCGCCTGACCACCGACGATCAGATCGCCGAGGCCGTGGCCGCCCTGCGCCGCCACTGGGATAACCTGCTCAGCGCCTACACCCTCACTACCTCCGAGGAAAAGCTGGGCCGCATGGTCAATATCTGGAATCCCTACCAGTGCATGGTCACCTTTAACATGAGCCGCTCCGCCTCCATGTTTGAGAGCGGCATCGGCCGCGGCATGGGCTTCCGCGACAGCAGCCAGGACCTGCTGGGCTTTGTGCACCAGATCCCCGAGCGCGCCCGGGAGCGCATCCTGGATATCGCCGCCACCCAGTTCCGCGACGGCGGCTGCTATCACCAGTTCCAGCCCCTCACCAAGAAGGGCAATAACGATATCGGCGGCGGCTTCAACGACGATCCCCTGTGGCTCATCGCCGGCACCGCGGCCTACATCAAGGAGACCGGCGATTTTGCCATCCTGGATGAAAAGGTTCCCTACGACTGCAATCCCGATGACTGCGGCACGCTGATGGAGCACCTGGAGGTGTCCTTCGGCCACGTGGTCAACAACCTGGGCCCCCACGGCCTGCCGCTGATCGGCCGCGCCGACTGGAACGACTGCCTGAACCTGAACTGCTTCAGCGATACGCCGGACGAGAGCTTCCAGACCTTCTCCAACCCCAACGCGCCCGATGAGCGCGTGGCGGAATCCGTGCTGATCGCCGGCATGTTTGTGGCCATCGGCCCGGAGCTGGCCGCCCTGCAGGAGCGCCGCGGCGATCACGCCGGCGCCCAGAACAGCCGGGACGCCATCGAAACCATGCGCGCCGCCATCCTGAAGGACGGCTGGGACGGCGAGTGGTTCGTCCGCGCCTATGACGCCCTGGGCCATAAGGTGGGCAGCAAGGAATGCGAGGACGGCAAGATCTTTATCGAATCCCAGGGCTACTGCGTCATGGCCGGCGTGGGCCTGGAGGATGGCAAGGCCGAGCAGGCGCTGGAGAGCGTACACAAGTACCTGGAGACCGAGCACGGCATCGTGCTGCTGCAGCCCGCCTACAAGGAGTATCACCTGGAGCTGGGCGAGGTTTCCTCCTATCCTCCGGGATACAAGGAGAACGCCGGCATCTTCTGCCACAACAACCCCTGGATCATCGCCGCCGAGACCGTGGTGGGCCATGGCGACCGCGCCTTCGATCTGTACAGCCGCATCGCCCCCGCCTACCGCGAGGAGATCAGCGATCTGCATAAGATGGAGCCCTACGTGTACAGCCAGATGATCGCCGGCAAGGATGCCCAGAACTTTGGCCAGGCCAAGAACTCCTGGCTCACCGGCACCGCTGCCTGGAACTTCTATGTGATCAGCAATTACATCCTGGGCGTCAAGCCCGATTGGGACGGCCTCAAGATCGATCCCTGCATCCCGCACACTTGGGATGGCTACCAGGTCAGCCGCCGCTTCCGCGGGGCCACCTACGCCATCGATATCCAGAACCCCGCCCACGTCTGCCGCGGCGTCCAGTCCGTGACCGTGGACGGCAAGGCGATCTCCGGCAACGTGCTGCCGGTGTTCTCCGACGGCCAGACCCACCAGGTCACCGTGGTGCTGGGATAAGCGATTCATGCACGGCGGCCGGCGTTTTATGAGCGCCGGCCGCTTTTTCTGTGTATAACGCGGTATCGGAAAACTGAAATAGGGCGGGGGAGGAAAACGTTCGAGGCCTCCGCGGCCTCGAGCTCTGCGCCAGGCGACTTCGTCTCCTGGACCTCGGCGGGCGATAGGA
>CADAHU010000101.1 GCA_902787835.1 uncultured Eubacteriales bacterium | reverse complement strand
TCTTGGAGCCCAAGAAGGAACCGAAGAAGGCTGCGTTTGTCGCCGTAAATGCTGCTGGATTTTCCGCCAACAGGCTTTAACGTCTGCAACCGTTCCCGGGCAGCACGGCTTTGCCGTGCGCGCGGTGCGCAAAGCGCACCGCTGAACAAAAGGAAAATCCCTGAAAAATGAACAAGCTCATTTTTCGGGGATTTTCCCTTTGTTCTTTTTGCCCGGGAACTCGCTTGGCGACTTAAACAAGCTGGCGGAAACAAGTTTGTTCTCCCCGTCAAATCCCAATTTGCCTGACGGTGAAACAAAGCAAAACAAAACAGAAAAGAGCCGCTGTGCGGAAAACGCACGGCGGCCCTTTAAAACAGGCAGATCAGGAACGAATCTCGGCGTTGAAGCGCTCCTTACAGGTCTTGAGCACTTTTTTCATGATGGGGTTCAGCGTATCGTCGGTCAGCGTCTGATCGGGGCTGCGGAACACCAGGGAGAAGGCGGCGCTCTTCTGGCCCAGGCCAAGCTGAATACCGCGGAACACATCGAAGAGTCGGATATCCTCCAGCAGCGGGCCAGCGGCCTCGCGGATGGCCTCCATCACCGGGCCCAGGGGCTGGCTTTCGGCCATGACCAGGGCAATATCACGGGATACGGGCTGCATGCGGCTGATGGCGGCCACCTGGCCCATGGGCTGGGCGAACTGGTACAGCGCTACCATGTCCACCTCGGCCAGCAGCGTCTCCTCGGGCAGCTCGTAAGCGGCGGCCATATCGGGATGGATCTGGCCCAGCTGGGCGATGACGGTATCACCGTGCATCAGCCTGGCGCTGCGGCCGGGATGATAATAGCAGTCGGCGCCGGGCGTTACCCGGATGCTCACACCCTCCTGGGCGCACAGCGTTTCCACCGCTCCGCGGATGGCGAAGAAATCCAGCCCCTTGCCGTAAGCGCCCAGCGCCAGGGCGGGGGACTCGGTGAACAGGCCTTCCTCCGTGCGGCGCTCGCCGTCAAACAGCGTGCCGAACTCGTAGAGCATGGCCACATCGTTGCCGTGGTTGGCGTTGCCGCTCAGCACGCGCAGCATGCTGGGAGCCAGAGTGGTGCGCATGCAGGCGGTATCCTCACCCAGGGGATTGCGCACCTGGATGGGATGCATGCGCGGATCGTTTTCCTCCAGACCCAGGCTGGCGATGGACTTGAGGCTGGTGAAGGAGAAGGTCATGATTTCGTCATAGCCCAGGCCGCCCAGCAGATTGCGGATGCGCGCCTTGCGCTGCATCAGCGGGTTCAGGCCGCCCGGGGTGGTCTCACCGCGCAGCCGGGTGCTGGGGATGCGGTCATAGCCCACCATGCGCAGCACTTCCTCGCAGATATCGGCGTCGCGCTCGATATCCTGGCGGTAATCGGGGGCGGTAACGGTCAGCGTATCGCCGTCCAGGGCAACGCTGAAGTTCAGCTTTTCCAGGGCCCGGACCATCTCCTGGGCGGTGATCTCCACGCCGGTGCGGGCGGCCAGGCGCTTGACGGAGCAAACAATGGGCTTGGGCGCTTCCAGGTTTTCGTACAGATCGTAGCAGCCGCCCACCACGTCGCCGGCGTCCAGCATATTGACCAGCTGGCAGGCGCGGTCCAGCGCCAGCATGATATCGCTGGCCGATACGCCGCGCTCAAAGCGTCCGCTGCTCTCGGTGCGGATGCCCATGCGGCGGGCGGAAAGGCGGGTCACGGCGCGGTCAAAGGTGGCGCACTCGAACATTACCTCGGTGGTGCCGTCGGTGATCTCGCTCTCCTCGCCGCCCATGATACCGGCCAGGCCGGTGGGGCCCTCGGCGTCGCAGATCAGCAGATCCTCGGTGGTCAGCGCGTGATCCTTGCCATCCAGGGTGCGCAGGGTCTCGCCTTCCTTGGCGCTGCGCACGATGATCTGGCGTCCGCGCACCTTGGACAGGTCAAAGGCGTGCATGGGATGGCCGGTTTCCAGCATGATATAGTTGGTGATATCCACGATGTTGTTGATGCTGCGCATGCCCGCGGCGTGCAGGATCTGCCGCATCCACAGGGGAGAGGGGGCCACGCGCACGTTTTTGATCACGCGGGAGGCATAGCGCGGGCAGCGGGAGAAATCCTCCACCTGCACCTTTACATAATCGCGCACATCGCCGCCCACGTCCTTCACTTCCACCTGGGGGAGCTTCAGCTGCGTATCCAGGGAGGCTGCGGTTTCCCGGGCGATGCCCCAGGCGCACAGGCAGTCGGGACGGTTGGCCAGGATTTCAAAATCGGCCACATAGTCATCCAGACCGAAGATGGTGCGCACGTCGGTGCCCAGGGGATAATCCTCGTTAAAGATCAGCAGCCCGGCATCGCCCACGGAGGGGTACAGATCCACCGGCACGCCGATCTCGGGGCCGGAGCACAGCATGCCATAGCTTTCCACGCCGCGCAGCTTGCCCTTTTTGATCTCATGGCCGCCGGGCAGCTTGGCGCCCACCAGCGCCACGGGCACCAGGATGCCTTCCTTTACGTTGGGCGCGCCGCAGACGATCTGCAGCGGTTCGCCCTGGCCCACGTCCACCATGCATACATGCAGGTGATCGCTGTTCTCGTGATCGCGGCAGGAGAGCACCTTGCCCACCACCACGTTCTGGCATTCCTCGCCCAGGTATTCGATGCCCTCCACGCCGGTGCCGTGCATGATCATCTGGCTTTCGTACTCGGCGGGCGTGACCGGGATATCGGCATATTGCTTGATCCAATTCATGGAGATTTTCATGTTGCTGTTTCCTCCTTACCTGAACTGCCGCAGGAAGCGCTCGTCGCCCTCGTAGAGCAGGCGCAGATCCTTGATGCCGTAGCGCAGCATGGTGATGCGCTCCAGACCGATACCGAAGGCGAAGCCGCTGTACACGGTGGGGTCGATGCCGCACATCTCCAGCACCTTGGGGTTGACCATGCCGCAGCCCAGCACCTCGATCCAGCCGGTGCCCTTGCACATGCGGCAGCCCTTGCCGCGGCAGGAGATGCAGGTCAGGTCCACCTCGGCGCTGGGCTCGGTGAAGGGGAAGAAGGAGGGACGGAAGCGCGTTTCCATATCCTCGCCGTACAGCTTCTTAAACAGCGCGTCCAGCGTGCCCTTCAGATCGCCCATGTTCACATCCTTATCGATGACCAGGCCCTCGATCTGGTGGAACACCGGGCTGTGGGTGGCGTCGATCTCATCGGCGCGGAACACGCGGCCGGGGCAGGCGATGCGGATGGGCGGCTTGCGGCTCAGCATGGTGCGGGCCTGCACCGGGCTGGTATGGGTGCGCAGCACGATGTTGTCATCCACATAGAAGGTATCCTGGGCGTCCCGGGCGGGATGGTTCTTGGGCAGGTTGAGCAGCTCAAAGTTATAATGATCCAGCTCGATCTCCGGGCCCTCCACGATATCAAAGCCCAGGCCGGTCAGGGCGGAGAGCACCTCGTTCAGCGCCAGGGTGCAGGGATGGGGCACGCCCACCCGGGGCAGATCCCGGGGCTCGGTGACATCAATGGCGTCGCGGCGCAGCTTGGCCTCGCGCTCCACGGCCTTCAGGGCGGCGGAGCGGGCGTCCAGCATGGCGCTGATCATCTCGCGGCCGGCGTTGATCAGCTGGCCGGCGGCGGGGCGCTCCTCGGGGGACAGGGAGCCCATGGAGCGCAGCAGGGCGGTCAGGGTGCCCTTTTTGCCCAGCACCTTCTGCCGCGCCTCTTCCAGCTGCTTGATATCGCTCATGGACGACAGCTCCTGCTGCAGCGATTGGCGGATCTCTTCAATGTTTTCTTTGATTCCCATAGCTTCCTCCATAAAAAATCGTCCCATGCATGCACATGGGACGCCTGTAAAAACGTGGTACCACCCAGATTCCGCAAAGGTTGCCCTTTGCGCTCTGCATCCTGTATCGGGGATGAACCGGCGCGCCTTACTGGTATTTTCGGGCGCGCGGCTCCAAAGCGAATTTCCCGCCGGATTGCAGGCGGCTTTCAGCCGATGGCACGCCCTCTCTTTGGCAAAACGCTGCTGCGGGGGTTATTCTTTGTCATTGCCGTATTCCTGCGTAGCACAAGCGCGCAGAGCTTATTGCCCGCGCGCCGTACTATGCAACAGATTGGATAAAAGCTGAATTACGCCTTCGCGATCATCCGGGCAAGGCGCGCCTTCTTGCGGTTGGCAGCGTTCTTGTGGATAATGCCCTTCGCAACCGCTTTATCGATCGCGGAAGTGGTAGCGACATACTGAGCGGCAGCAGTCTCGGTGCCATTGCTCAGGGACTCGTTGAACTTGCGGACGGACGTCTTGACGCCGCTCTTGACCATGCGGTTACGCAGGTTCTTTTTTTCGCTTACCTTCACGCGCTTCTTAGCAGACTGAATGTTCGGCACTTCCTTCGCCTCCTGTAAATCTTGGTGCCGGACTTGACGGACCAGCACATGCTATATTATCACAAGTGGAATGTGATTGC
The DNA here is from genome assembly GCA_902787835.1 of uncultured Eubacteriales bacterium. Classification (GTDB taxonomy): domain Bacteria; phylum Bacillota; class Clostridia; order Christensenellales; family Aristaeellaceae; genus SFMI01. The sequence continues at coordinate 7,797 of CADAHU010000101.1, read as the reverse complement.
AAGTATTTTTTGAAATTTTATGCCGTTTTGCGGGATCAGAATTCCGCGCTGCCGGTGGTGCGGGGGAAGGGCAGCACATCGCGGATGTTGCTGACGCCGGTCAGGTACATGATCAGCCGCTCAAAGCCCAGGCCAAAGCCGCTGTGGGGGGCGGTGCCGTACTTGCGCAGCTCCAGATACCACCAGTAGGTGTCCTTGTCCAGATCGTCCTCGCGCTGGCTGCCGCCGATGAGCTCGCCGATGCCGGGCACCAGGATATCCACGGCGGCCACGGTCTTGCCGTCGTCGTTCTGCTTCATGTAGAAGGCCTTGATTTCCTTGGGGTAGTTGTATACGCATACCGGGCGGCCAAAATGCTTTTCGGCCAGGTAGCGCTCGTGCTCGGTCTGCATATCCATGCCCCAGTAGGCGCCGTATTCAAAGTTCTCGCCGCTGGCCTTCAGGATATCGATGGCCTCGGTGTAGCTCACCCGGGCAAAATCGCTGTCCCGCACGTGGGTCAGCCGGTCGATCAGCCCCTTATCCACAAAGCTGTTCAGGAATTCCAGCTCCTCCGGGCAGCGCTCCATCACATCGCCGATGACGTAGCGAACCATGGCCTCGGCCAATTCCATATCGTCCTCCAGATCGGCAAAGGCGATCTCCGGCTCGATCATCCAGAACTCGGCGGCGTGGCGCTGGGTATAGCTCTTTTCGGCGCGGAAGGTGGGGCCGAAGGTATATACGTTGCGGAAGGCCATGCAGAAGGTTTCCACGTTCAGCTGGCCGGATACCGTCAGGTTGGCGGGCTTGCCGAAGAAATCCTCCTTGTAATCCACGTTGCCCTGGTCGTCCCGGGGCGGGTTTCCGGCGTCCAGCGTGGTAACGCGGAACATTTCGCCCGCGCCCTCGGCGTCGCTGGTGGTGATCAGCGGGGTATGCACATAGACGAAGTCCCGGTCGGCAAAGAAGCGATGGATGCTCTGGGCGGCCACGCTGCGGATGCGGAACACGGCGCTGAACAGGTTGGTGCGGGGGCGCAGGTGCGCCTGGGTGCGCAGGTATTCCACGGTGTGGCGCTTTTTCTGCAGGGGATAGCTGGGATCGGACAGGCCCACGATGATCATCTTTTCGGCCTTGAGCTCAAAGGGCTGGGGCATATCGGGGGTCAATTTGAGGACGCCCTCCACCTCGATGGCGCTGCCCAGGGTGACCTTGACCATCTCACGGAAATCGGGCACGTTTTCATCCAGAACGATCTGCAGGGGCTTGAAAAAGCTGCCGTCGTTCAGGGAGATAAACGCGAAGGCCTTGCTGTCTCGCACGGTGCGCACCCAGCCGCTCACTTTTATTTTGGCGCCGTCCGCAGGGGTGCTGCGGTACAGATCACGGATCAGAGAAGTGTTCAAGGGGAAAACCTTCTTTCATTATATTATATATTATTCCTTGCCCAGCAGCGCCGCGCCGATGATGCCGGCGTCGTTGCCCAGGGAGGCGATGCGCAGCTCGGGCTGCTTGAGGGTGGGATAGAACAGGTACTGGGGCAGGGCGGCCTTGACGGCGTCCAGCAGAAAATCGCCCGCGCGGCTGACGCCGCCGCCCAGGATGATCATGTCGGGGTCGAAGGAGGAGATCACGTTGTTGATTACGATGGTCAGGTATTTGATGAAGCGGTTGAATACCTGCATCGCAACAGTATCACCTTCCTTCGCGGCGTCAAAAACAATTTTGGCGTTGATTTTGTCCATATCGCCGTTCACCGCGCGCATGATGGCGCAGTTGGGCGCATCGGCGCAGGCTTCCCGGGCCATGCGGATGATGGCGGTGGCGCTGCAGTAGCGCTCCGCGCAGCCGCGCTTGCCGCAGGTGCAGGGCACGCCGTCCACCTCGATCACCAGGTGGCCCAGCTCGCCGCCCGCGCCGTGGCCGCCGGCCCAGATTTTGCCGTTGATCACAATGCCGGAGCCCAGGCCGGTGCCCAGGGTCAGGAACACGCTGCTGTTGGTATTGCGGCTGACGCCGGCGTGATACTCGGCCCAGCCGGCCACGGTGGCGTCGTTATCGATATACACAGGCTTGTTGATATACTGCTGGATCTCCGCCCGGATGGGCACGTTATGCCAGCCCAGGTTGGTGCAGAAGACCACCACGCCGTTCTTATCGGCGATGCCGGGGATGCCGATGCCGATGGAATCGATTTGATCCTCGGTGACGCCGGCCTGCTGCATGGCTTTGTGGGCGCAGTCTGCCATATCGCGGACCAGCTCCTGGTAGGGACGGCTGGCCAGGGTGGGGGTGGAGGTCTCCGCCAGGATGCGGCCTTCCTCATTGACGACGCCCACGGCGATGTTGGTGCCGCCCAGATCGATACCGATGTAATACATAATGCATTCTCCTTACAAATATTATCAGGTGTGCTGGTTCATACGCTGCTGGATCATTTCATTGGTGCGGCGGTCCAGCTCCTGGGCGGCGGAATAGCCCATGCGCTTGAGGCTGAAGTTGCGGGCGGCCACCTCGATGATGATGGCCAGGTTGCGGCCGGGCTTGACGGGCAGCACGATGCGGGGCAGCTTCACATCCATAATGGCGGTGTACTCATCCTCCAGGCCGAAGCGATCGTAATCCTTCTGCTCGTCCCATTTTTCCAGATGGATGACCATATCGATGGATTTCTTCATTAATACGGAGCCGATGCCGAACATGGCTTTGATATCGATGATGCCGATGCCGCGGATCTCCATCAGGTGGCGCACCATCTCCGGCGATTCGCCGGTGAGCCGGTCGTCGGATACCTTGCAGATATCCACCACGTCGTCGGCCACCAGCTGATGGCCGCGCTTGACCAGCTCCAGGGCGGCCTCGCTCTTGCCCACGCTGCTGCGGCCGGTGATCAGCACGCCCACGCCGTATACGTCCATCAGCACGCCGTGCATCGTGGCCCGGGGCGCCAGCGCCGAGCGCATGTAGATGATCAGGTTCATGGAGAAGCGGGTGGTGATCATATCGGTCTGGAATACCGCCACGTCGTGCTCCCTTGCCTGGGTCAGCATTTCCTCCTGGGGCCGCATGCCGCGGCAGATGATCACGCAGGGGATATCGTAGGAGAAGAAGGCGCGGAGCCGCTCCGTGCGCTTCTCGCTGTCCATGCTGTCCAGGTAGGCCATCTCGGCCTTGCCCACCACCTGGGGCCGCTCCTGGGCAAAGTAGTCAAAGTGCCCGGCCAGCTGCAGGCCGGGGCGGTTGAAATCCGCCGTCTCGATGGGCCATTCGGTTTTGCTGGATGGACTCAGCGTGCGCAGCGACAGCGCGTTGACAAAATCCTCAACCCGGATCATGAACATCCCTCCGTTTGCGTCTGTGCGCCTATTATAGCATAGAAGCCGGATATTTTCCAAGTCCCTTATAATACATACATATGTTAAAATTTACAATATGTTATTAACAATTGCGTTGCATTTTGGCGCATATTCCAGTACAATAGAGGTGTTACCGCACTCAGAGAGGGGAGATACCATGCCCGAAATCATCAAAACCCTGGCCGGCAGCCTGGCCGACGTGCTGGTATATGCCGCCATCGCGGTGATCACCATCGTCGGGTTTATCAAGTGCATACTGCCCAGCCGCGCCTGCGCCCGGCTGCTCCGCCGCGCCGTGCATCGGCTGGAGGTCATGACCATAAAAAACGGAGAAACGCCGGTCTGGCAGGATCCGCTGTTCTTGGGCAAGCCCATGCAGACGGCCTGGCGGCGCTTTTTGGTAAACGCGGAGCAATTGGACAGCCGCGGCATCAACTGCGACGTGGAGGATTATATCAACGATGATACCGTGCTCTACGCCCACAGCCATACCCAGCTGGGCGATGTGCTGCCCGGCATCCTGACCTCCCTGGGCATCCTGGGCACCTTCATCGGCCTGGTGCGCGGCCTGGGGGCGCTGGATCTTTCCAACGCCGAAAACACCATGCAGGGCATTTCCGACATGATCAGCGGCATGAACTTTGCCTTTGGCACCTCCATCGCCGGCTGCGCCTGCTCCCTTCTGTTCAATATCCTGAACCGTGCCGGCATCGGCTCGGCGCAGAAGGCCATCGACGCCTTCTATGAGGCCTTTACCGAGTTTGTCATGCAGCGGCCGCTGAGCGATAACGTGCAGGCCATCTGCCAGCAGGAGGACCAGGCGGCCTTCCTGCGCCACGCGGTCAATGAGCTGGGCAGCCGCATGACCGACGGCGTCACCGACGCCGTGGCCCGCAGCATGACGCCGCTGACCCAGAGCATCAACCAGTATATCGCTTCCGAGACCCAGGCGCAGCTGGACGGCCTGGATCGGATCGTAAACAGCTTTGTGACCCGCATGGGCGGCACGCTGGATGGCCAGCTGAACCGCCTGGGGCAGACCCTTTCCGCCATCAACCAGTCCCAGCAAATGGACCGCGACGCGCTGAACGGTTCCATGGATGCGGCCATGAATATCCTGGGCAGCATGCAGGAGATGAGCGGCGTGATGCAGCAGGTTGCCGCCCGGCTGGAGGATTATGCCGGCGAGCAGATCGATAAATGGCGCGATCAGCAGGCCTATGCCGATCAGATGGGACAGATGATCGCTTCCATGCACGCCGCGTCCCAGGAGCAGTTGGATTATGTCCAGGCCCTGCGCGCCAGCCACGACAGCCTGCAGAATAACATGCAGGAGTACGCCAACTGGTCGGGCCAGGTGCTGCAGGCAGTGCATCAGCAGTCCGCCGATACCGGGGCGGCGGCCCAGCAGGTCAGCCAGTCCATGCGCGACAGCAGCCGCGCCCTCAGCGAAAGCTATACCGCCTTTGTGGAGAGCGTCAGCAGCGGGCTGAGCCGCACCATGGGGCTGTTTGAGGAGAACATGCACGGCGTGATTTCCATGCTGGACGGAAAACTGGCCAGCATCGAGAAAACCGCAAAGACCGCCCAGAAGGGCTTTGATCTGAAAAACGAGCAGCTCAGCGAGGGAGCGGAGGGCCTGCTTTCCGCGCTCTCCCGCATGCAGCGCGCGCTGAGTGATATGACCGCCTGCCTGACCGGCGCGGCCGATGCCCTGGGGAAGGCCGATCTCCCCGGAGAGGGAGCCTGATATGAGCGCGCGGCGGAACAAAATGCAGCGGCTCCGGGCGGGGGATGGCGGCACGCACTGGATATCCTATTCGGATATGATGGCGTCATTGCTGCTGATCTTTATCCTGGCCGTCGTGCTGAGCATCTATAATTATAACCGGCTGCTGGATATCGAGCGTCAGCAGCTGGGCGAGCAGCAGGCGGCGCTGGAGGCGGCCCAGATCACCCTGGCGGCGCAGGAGGAGGAGCTGGAAACCACCCGCGTGCAGCTTGTGGGCAAGGAGGAGGCGCTGACCGCCATCCAGATCCAGCTGGATACCAAGGAGCAGAACCTGAACGCCGCCATGGTGCAGCTGAGCGAGCAGGAGGCGCAAAATCGCCAGCTGCTGGTGGCCATCCAGCTGCAAAAGGAGAACCTGGCGGAGCAGGAAGACCGCATCGCGGCCATGCAGCTGCTGCTGAGCCAGCAGGAGCAGGAGCTGAGCAGCTATCAGGTACAATTGACCGATTTGCTGGGCGTGCGCACCCGCATCGTGGAGGATCTGCGCAATGCCCTGTCCCGGGCCAGCATCGCCGCCACGGTGGATCCCAACACCGGCGATATCGTGCTGGACAGCACGCTGATGTACGAGACCAACAGCGCCGTGATCCGCGAGGAGGGCCTGCGCCAGCTGGATCGGCTGATCCCTATCTATCTGGGCGTGCTGCTCAGCGAGGAATACCGGGATTATATCGCCGAGATCATCGTGGAGGGCCATACCGATTCCACAGGCCGGTACGAGCGCAACCTGGAGCTTTCCCAGGAGCGCGCCCTCAACGTGGCCAAATACTGCATCAACCTTTCCGGCCTGACCGCGCAGCAGAAAACGCTGCTTAAAAAAATCATCACCGCCCAGGGACGCGCGGATTCCAACCTGATTTACGATGCCAGCGGCAACGAGGATCAGGACCGCAGCCGCCGCGTGGAGATCAAATTCCGTTTGAAGGATAACGAGATGATCCAGCGCATGAGCGAGATCCTGGCTGATTTGGAGTGAGTAAAAGATGAAATATGCCGCAATATTCATGATTGTGCTGGTGGTTATCGGCCTGGGGCTGGGCGTCTACACCTATGCCAACGCCCATCTGTCGCTGATGGAGGTATCCATGACGGCGGCCCAGGGCTTCGAGCGGGCAGCGGATTTTTCCGCGCTGCAGGCCGCCATGGATCAGGGCGCCCTGCTGGGCACCGCCTTTGCCGACAGCCTGCCGGGCAGCAATATGGATTATACCTTTGAGACCTATACCTTCCGCCTCCGGAATCCCGGGCTGATCGACGCCGAAATGGTGGAGATCACCCCCCTGCCCGCGGAGGGCGATATGCTGGCCTTCGCTACCCTGGATGCCGCCCAGGTCAACGCCAACCTGACCGTCCCCGCCGGCTCGGAGCGCGACGCCTGGTGCACCCTGCTGGTCAGCGCCAATCAGGATGAGCTGACGCGCTATCAGCGCCGTTTCCGCGTGACCTACTATATCTGGGGCATGCAGAAAACCGAAACGGTCAGGTATCAGCAGTAATCCGTTCATTTAATAATGAAGAAATTGCGCAGTCCGATTTCCGGCTGCGCTTTTTTGCACCCTTTCCCGCCTTTTTCATAGCATGGAAGTGTAAACCGCCACCGCGGTCAACATTTCCACGGCGGTGCCGTGGGAGAAGGAGGCAGGTATATGTCCTTTTATTCCTATAAAAATGCCGATCCTGTCAACAGCCCGGGCGAGATCTCCGGCAGCGCGCTGGATGGGCTGAACGAGAAGGTCTGCATCCAGGTGCAGCGGGTGTACGACAGCTGCCTGCAGCAGGAGCAGCTGGACAGCCGGAATATCACCATCACCAGCTATGCCCAGGTGGTCAACAACTGCGCCGGCGGCGATACCACCGTGCCGCCCACTGCGCCGGTGCCGCCCATCCAGTTTGAAAGCTGCCGCTCCAGTGCTGCCGATATCGATGTATCCAACCTGACGGTGGAGCGGCTGGCGGACCGTCCCTGCTTCGCCCGGGTGCGCGGCTATATCGATATCCCCATCGATATCCTGTTCACCGATTCCCGCTGCGTGGAGTACATCGGCAAGGGCACCGTGCGGGTCAATAAGGATGTGCTGCTCTCGGTGCCCGACGATTCCATCGTGCCCTATTCCCTGGAGGGCCTGGCCAGCGCCATCTGCGTATCCGGCAGTTACCTGGGGGATAACGTGTTCCGCCTGACCATCTGCGTGTCCATCATCCTCAAGGTGCTGGCACGGGTGGAGATCCTGATTCCCACCTACGGCTTCTGCTCCATCCCGCCCTGCGAGGAGTTTGCCGATAATGTGTGCGACGAGTTCTTCTCGCTGCCCCTGTTCCCGCCCCTCAATCTTTGCGAGGCGGGGGAGACCGCCGGCAACGCGATCAACCCGGGAAATACCAGCTGCGGATGCCGCCGCTGCAACAGCTGCAGGACCTGCGGAAACTGACAAAAACCGATGCCGAAGGGGATTTTGCGCCTCTTCGGCGCTTTTTTCGCAAAATAAATTGCGGAAACGCGCCGCGCAGCAGGGGCGTTTGTTCGGCCTTCTTGTGGCAAAAACTGACAAGAACCCCAATATGTGCTCAAAAACCCGAACATTCCATAAAACTGCTCAAAACAATGTCCGTAAAGGACAAAAAGTTTGAAAAAAAGCGAAAAAAACTTGAAAAAAGGTGTTGACAATT